>JAVEWL010000412.1:0-5380 GCA_034004565.1 FCB group bacterium
CGCGCACCCCAGCATAGTTCCCAACAACACCAACCCCAACAGCATCGACAATTGCTTCATGTTTCAACTCTCCGAAAGAGGCATTCAACGGTCACATATCGAACGTAAGGATATAGACGCAGCGCGCGCGAGGCAAGCGGATCCTGGATTGCCGAGATTTACGATGGCATGAAGGAAAGGCGAAACGCGTTAGCCCTCACCCCGCCCCTCTCCCAGGGGGAGAGGGAGCCCGTCGAGGGAGAGGGTCGCGTGACTGGGTGAATTCCCACTTCTTACAACCCGCTGGAGGCTTGTTCCCTCTCCCGGAGGCAGGGTGAGGGGGAGCCTTCACCAAAAGATTACACCCCCAAGTCATACTGCCGACTTGGGGGTGCCACAAAGTGATCGATTAATTGGCCTTGCGAATCGTTATATCGTCCACGCAAGGACCATACGGTCCGGGTGAGATGCTGGTGAAGCGCAGGGTGGTCTGGGTGGACGTCGCCGTGAAGCGCCACGTTCGATTGGCCCAGCCCATGTTGCTCACGTTACGGCCGGTGGTGTCGAAGGTGAATTGCTGGGACTCGAGGAGGGTTGTGCCGTCCCAGGTGCTTGCTTCAGCCACCTTTATCTTCTGCTCGGGCGTGAGGTATGGATACGGGTCGCCGGCCATCTTGAAGTTAACCTCGTAGGTCTGCCCCACTTCGGTTTCGATGGTCTGCTGAATCCAGCCTGGGCGCTGCTGTGTGAGCTTGATGCAGCGCGCGCCTTCGCCGGCCTGGTAGTAGGTGCCGACGTAGTACACGCCGTAGCCGCCGACGGTCCAGCCGGTCAGCGCCGTCGAACCCGCGGCCAGCTTGGTCGCGGCGAGCGGGTCCGTGCCGCTTTCGAAGCTGCCGTTCATGAGATCGACCGTTTGCTCGTAGAAGCCGGGGCGGCTCAGGCCTTCGATAGCGCCGCCCAGCGCGCCGCCTAGGTCGTAGGCGGGCGTGAGCGCCGGGTAGCACTGGTTAACCGTGTACAGCGCCTGATCCACGCTGCGCGCGGCCCAGAGGACACCGTAGCGGTCGTAGGCGAGGCCGCTCACCTGCGCGAAGTCGAGCAGGCGGCCGGTGAGACTCAGCGGGGGCCCGAACAGCAGCGTCTCGAGCGACGAGTACGTCCCCACGCGATCGGTGTAGCTGACCGTGCCGAGGAGGTTCTGCGCCAGGTCGCCTTCGGAGTATGCGCCCAGGTTGCCGAGGTTCGACACGAGCGCGCCGGAGCCGTTCGGCTTGAACTGGAGCAGGTTCGCGACGGGTCCCGCGGTTACGCCGAGCAGCTTGCCGTCGATGAACTCGAGGGCGTTGACCTGCCCCACTCCGTTCACGTCGGGCTCCGCGCCGCCAAGGTCCTGGGTCCAGTCGAAGGCCCACGTGGTGGGATTGACCCGCGCGAGCTTGTCGAAGCCGTCCGCGGAATCCTGGTAGGTTACGTAGATGTCGCCGTTGTCTCGCACGGCGATATCGCCGAAGGCTTGCAGCGGCGGGCCGTAGCTTGCCTTCACCTCGATTTGGCCCGTGGCCGTGTCGAAGGTGAAGATCTGGCCGCCGCTTCCGAAGCCGGCATCGCCCAGACCGTTTGTGACACCCCAGAGGACTTCACCCTGGATGGGCACCACCGCGACGTTGTCGATGCAGGGTCCGTAGGGCGCGGCGGTCTTGGTGGCGAACTTGAGCTGGGTCTCGGCGGCCGTGGCCGTGAAGCGCCACGAGCGTCCCTCCCACCCCATGTTGGCCAGGCTGCGCCCGGTCACGTCGAAGCGGAAGTCTTCGGATTGGCCCGCCACGGTCACGGTGAGTTCCTTGATCTTCTGCGCGGGTGTCAGGTTCTGGAAGGGATCACCCGCCATTGCGAAGGTCAGCATGTAGGAACGGCCCGGGACCGTTTTCAGGGTCTGGGCGACGGCGCCCATCAGGTGCGTTGTGAGTTTCACGCTGCGCGTGCCGGCGGCGGCCTGGTAGTAGGGTCCGATGTAGTACGCGCCGTTCGGCAGCACCGCCCAGTTGGTGATGGCCGTCGAGCCGGTGGCCAGCTTCGTGTAGTTGCCGGGGTCTGTGCCGGTTTCGAAGCTGCCGTTGAGCACGATGCTCTGTGAGCGGGCGAGGCCGCTGATGCCGTCGCCCTGGAGGGCGGCGCTCAGGTCGCAGACGGGAGTGATGACCGTGTTTCCGCCGTTGATCTGGATGCGGTAGACCTCGCGCGTGCCGTAGGTGGCTCCGGCGATGGTGGCGCTGCTGGCGGCCCACAAGGTGCCGTTGCCGTCGTATTCGAGGGCGTCGACATAGGCACGGTCGAGCGTCGGACCGAACACGCTCGCTTCGGGCTTGAGCGTGTCTACCGAGACCAGGCTTGCGGTGTCGTCCTCCATGAAGGCGGCCCACCACTGGCCCGTGGCGGGGTCTTCGGCGAGGTCGCCGCCGGAACCGCCGACGGGGATTAGGCCGACGGTGCGGACGCTCGGGCCGGTCGCGCCGAGGGTGAGTTCGTAGAGGATGCTGCTGTCCGCACCGCCTTCCTGGATGCCGTAGAGCGTGTCGGCGGTGCCGGCCTTCCACGTCAGCGCGTTGATGCTGACTTCCGAAGGCAGGGTCCAGGTCTGGCGGACGGTCAGGGTTGCGGTATCGATCTTCGACAATTGGTTGTAACCCGTGCCGAGGTGGACCGCATAGAGGAACGTATCGCTCGGATCCACCGCGACGTCGGCGAAGTTCAGGTTGCCGAAGTCTTGGTAGGCGATGACCGCGCCCGTGGCCGTGTCGAGCTGGAAGATTTCGCTGTGCGGCCCGAAGGTGCAGCCCCACACCCTGCTCGCGCCGGGTATCGCTTCGACGACGATCGTGAAGCGGCCCGAGGCGGACCAGTCGTTGGCGTCAATGGCGCTCTGTTCCTGTACCTCGAGTTCGTGGAGGCCGCCCGGCAGCGGCGTGACCGGGGTGTAGTCGGTGGCAGAGAGTTCGGTCCACGGGCCGTCGTTCGAATCGAGGCGATAGCGGAACATACCGCCTCCACCACCGCCGCCCGTGGTCCAAGTCCAGGTGGGCGTGTTGTCGTCGGTCGGCGTCGTGCCGTTGACGACCGGCGCATTCGGCGGATTGGGCACGTTATTCACGGTAACCTGGAAGGTCTGCGAGGCATTCAGCGAAGCCGCATCGTCATCCGTGGCGGTTATGGTTACGCCCGCATACACGTTCGCGTCGCCGTAGCCCGGGTTCATCGACAGCGTGCCCGTGCCGTTTCCATGGTCAAAGAAGACGGCGAAGGGCGGCAGGTTTGACGCGCTCAGGACGACGCCGTTGGCGTCCGGATCGGTCGCGGTAAGCATCACGGAGTTCGTCGAACCCTCATCAATCGAGAGGTCGCCGATTACCGACATTTCCGGTGCGCGGTTCGTGTTCAGCACCGTGATCTCGATGGTCTCCTCGACCGTGAGTACGCCATCGCTGGCGAAGAATGTCGCAGAATACGGCGAGCCGGCGGACGCGTCGTAGCCGGGCGTCCACGTGAACGTGCCCGTAGCGTCGCCGTTGTCGATGAATACTGCGTCCGTGGGCAGTCCCGTGGCCCAAAGCCCAACCGGGTTTCCGTCCGGATCGGCGGCCACGACCGTGATCTGAAGCAATTGCCCTTCGTTCACGGCCTGAGCGCCGACAGGCACGAGCACCGGCGACCGGTTGTCGCTCGTCAACGGATTAGTGCCCGCGGCAAACTCGTCCGCGTTGGAAGCGCCGTCGTTGTCCCAGTCGTTGGCGCCATCGAGCACCCCATCCGGTCCCACCGCCCCATTGTTGCCGGTACTGTCGGGATCCAGCGGGTTGAAGGGGTTCTGAACACCCGGCGTCGCGGGGTCGAGGTCGCGCACTTCTTCGTTGTCGGACAAACCGTCGCCGTCCGAATCCGGAAGCAGCGGATTCGTGGCGTACGTGCGGACTTCCTGGAAGTCGTTCAACCCGTCATCGTCCGTGTCGGGATCGTTCGGGTCGCTGCCGAGGGTGACCTCCTCTTCGTCGGAGAGGCCGTCGTGGTCGGCATCGTTCATGGGCAACAGGTCGGCCACGTAGATATCCCAGGTGCCGGAACTGTTGTCCGCGTAGGCGATCTTCGTGCCGTCCGGTGAGACGTTGGCGTAGATTTGGTCGCCGGGGAGCGGGATGCTGCGCACGGGGCCGCCGTCCGCCGAAGCGTAGGCGATCTCGAACTCGGACGAATCAAATTGGCTGCTGCTCCTCAATTCGCCGCTGAACGACTGAGTCGTGTCCTTGGTGAAGAAGACGGCTTCTCCGTCGGCAGTGAAGCTTGGGTACCCCACCGAGCCGGAGTCGATCGGGACGAAACGCTCATCGGAGAGGCTCGTGGGAGGCGTGGCCTCTCCGCGCAGAATGGGCAGCGTATCCCGCAGCACGTAGATACCTTCGACGGGAAGCGTGACACCGTTGTTGAATGTGTCGTACTGGAAGGCGATGCGCTCCGCATCCTCGCTCCACCGCATGCCAGACGGGAATGTGTTGTTGGGCATCGAGAGGTTGGACAGTTGGATGCGCGGTGCGGAGGACGACAGGGTTCCGTCTTCGGCGACGGGCACGGCCACGACGTTCTCCTCGAAGCCAATCGAGGGATTCAGGCGCATGTAGGCGACATAGCGCTGCGCCAATGGGCCCACCGGTGAGAAGTCGGGGAAGTATACGGTGCCCTGCCAGTCGAAGTATTGCTGCGTGGTTCCCGAGCCATCCAGGCGCTGCTCGACCAACGAGGCGACGGACGGGTTGAAGTACTGCCCCGTCATGTCCGACCGCCACCAGCTCGCGTCACCGTAGGCCCAGGTGTAATCCCAGAAAGACGGGAAGGCATTTCCGATGAGACTCATCGAGACGGGGGCTTGTACGGGCGCGGCCGAGCCGTCCGCCGGAACGGTGAAGTACTGTTGGTTGGGCTGGTCCACATAGGCAAGCTGATACGACGAGGCATTCTCGTAGATTCCGTGCGACCACTTGAGGTGCGAGAAGAACTGGCCGGGCAAACCGGTGACCAGCCGTGTGGGCGTGCCCAGCGTGTAGGACGTGGTCAAGTGCTCGGTGAAACTGGTGCCGTCAAGCGGATTGGTGCCGTCAATGAACTCCTGGCGGTTCGAGACGCCGTCGCCGTCCCAGTCATTCCAACCGTCGAGCCGTCCGTCTCCCCAGGGCTGGCCGTTGTCGCCGAGCGCGTCCGGATCCCAGGGTACAAAGGGATTTTGGACCCCGTCCATCGCGGGATCGAGGTCCATGGTTTCCTGAGCATCGGTCAGGCCGTCGTTATCGGTATCGACCAACGTCGGATTCGTGCCGTAGGTGAGCACTTCTTCCCCGTCGGTCAATCCATCGCC
>JAVEWL010000413.1:0-5371 GCA_034004565.1 FCB group bacterium
TCTTCGGGCGTGACGCGGTCGGGGATGCCTCTGAAGAGGTCGTTGTCCTGCACGGGTGAAACCGTCTCCTTCACCGTGTAGTACAGCGCGGTGACGGTGCGGTTCGTGTAGCGGTCGATGAAGAACTGCATGCCCTGTGATCGGTGGCGGCGCAAGGCCTCTGCGGCGACCTCGGCGTAGGTCATTCCACGCGCGGAATCGAAGGCGTAGATATTGACGGAGGCGTCGGCCGAGGCGGCTTCCCACTGACGCACGAGCAGGCGCCTGGGCTGCCAGGGCTGCAGGCCTTCCGTGATCTGTTCAGGAAAATGTGTGGGGTCGGCGGCGGCGTCGAAGGCTTCGATGAGCGCGATGCCGATGGCTTGATGATGGCCGTGGCCGTGGGTGGTGTCGTGGTTGGTAATGATGACGTCGGGGCGGGTCTCGCGGATGACGCGAACGAGCCGGCGTACGGGTTCTTCGCGGCCCCAGACGGCGAAGGTTTCTTCCGAGGATTTGGAGAAGCCGAATTCGGGCAGATCGAGGAAGTGCAGTTCCGCGCCGGTGACGGTGGAGGCGTCCGCCATTTCGTGTGTGCGGATGACGGCGAGGTCGTTGTAGAGCTCCGGGCCGATCTCGTTCTGGCCGCCTTCGCCGCGCGTGGCGACGACCGTGAAGGTCTTGATGCCTTCGTGCATGCGGTAGTAGGCGAGGGTGGCGCCGTCCTCGTCGTCGGGGTGGGCCGCGACGCACATGAGGCGGAGGTCCGTGCGCATATCGAGCACGGCCTGGTGCAGCGCGACGGCGCCGAGCGGGGCTTGCGCGAAAGCGGGGGAGGCGATGAGGAGGAAGAAAAGTATCGTGTGTGCGAGGGTTCTCATGGGTTGCACTATAGCATATGGGGCGGGGTGTGAAGGACGTATGAGCCCTCACCCCAACGCTTTTCCCAAACTTTGTGGCATCCCCAAGCCGGCTTTGGGACTTGGGGGTGTCTCCTTTTTGACAGGATACCAGGATTTCCAGGACGGACAGGATGGGGAAACTGCAAGGTCACCACCAAGGCTCAAAGACACAAAGAACTGCAAGAGCTTTTGACAGGATTTACAGGATTGGGAAGATGAGGGGGGGCCTATGGCTCCTGTGATTCGCATGGGTCTTATAGGTCTTATGGGAGCTATGGGAAGTATGGGAGGCAGGAAAGGCAGTTCTTTGTGTCTTTGAGCCTTGGTGGTGATCTTCTGAAGCAAAACACCCCCAAGCCGTGAAGCCGGCTTGGGGGTGCCACAAGAAACTCTCGCTATTTCACGAGCTTCTTCATTTCCATGATCATGCCGATGTGCATGCCTTCGTGGAGGATGGCGAAGAGGATGGCGTCCTCGAAGGTTTCGAGCTTGAGGTCGGGGCGGAGTTCGAGGGGTTTGTACTGGTTGAACTTGCCCGCGGCGTCGTCTTCGATGGCCTGCGGAACGAGGCGCTGCAGTACGTCGAGCACTTCTTCGGGCGTGAGCGGGTCGGTCCAGTCCTTTGGGGATGTTCCGCGGATGGCCTTTTCGGCGAGGCTTTCGGGGATGGGGGCGGGAAGGCCGTTCAACATGTAGAGGAGCCGGGCCTGTGTGGCGGCGATGTGCGCGGCGTTCCAGAGGATGTTGTTGGAGAAGCCTTCGGGGATGGCGGTCCACTGGGCGGGGGTAAGGTCGCCCAGGGTCTGCAGGGTGAATCCGCGGGCGGTGCCCAGGCGCTTCAAGAGGTGCTGGCTGTCCATGTTGTGGCCTTTCTACTAGCGGAACCGAATTGAATAGAGATCCGCGTCTTTCATGACGAAGCGCAGGCGGATGGGTTGGCCTGCGATTGCGTTCAGGTCCGACTGGCCTTTCCAGGTGACCTTGCGTTCGATTTCGTCGCCGATGATCTCGTCGCAGTCTTCGCGCGTGAAACCGGGCAATGCCTTGCCCGCGGCGTCCTGGAGTTCCACCCAGACGCTGCCCGCGGCGGAGGTGGCGTAGTTAATGACGAGTTCCTTGCCGGAGAAGCGCAGGGGTTTCGTAACCATTTCACCGCCCGCGTAGGGAGCGTTCACGGACGCGAACCCGTCGACGCGGAGCACCTGGCGTTCGAGGTGGTGGGCTTTCTGGCCGTAGTTGCGCTGGACGTATAGGGACATTTCGTGGTCGCCGGTGGGCACGACGCCCCAGGCCGGGTAGTTCGTGCGCGAGGTCCAGTTGCCCACGCCGATGCCGGGCCGCACGAAGGCTTCCATGAAGGTGCGATCGTAGCGGTTGCCGCCGCGGCTGGTGATGAGCACGGTGTCGGAGCAGTCGCCCGAGTATTTCGCTTCGCCGCCGAGCGTGGCGGTCTGGTCGGCGGTGACGACGCGGCGGCCGGGCATGAAGCGCGCGGCGATGGCGACATAAAGGTGCGGCGCGCGGTAGTAGGGGCGGGTCTGATTGGTGTAGAGGTGTTCCATGGGGGTGTCGCCGAAGTTCATGTATTCGGGCTCGGTCCAGGTGACGAAATCGTCGGAGGTCGCGCGGCTGACGGTGCGGATGCCTTTGTAGCCGCCTTCCGACCAGGTGCGGAAGTAGCAGAGGTATTTCTTCTCGGTTTCGGACCAGAAGGCGACGTTCTGTGAATCGAACGCGCCCTTGGTGATGATCGGCGCATCCTGGAGTTTCGACCAGTGGATGCCGTCTGGCGAGACGAAGGGGATGAGCCCGGTTTCGCTGGTGCCGGCGAGGGCCTTGTAGCGCGCTTCGGGCGGGCAGTCGGGCCGCGTGTCGAGGAAGGGCGCGAAGTTGTGCGACAGCGGCGCCATGCCGTGCAGGACGACGTTGTTGTCGCGCGTGCCGGCCATCTCGAAGAGGCCGAGCTTGGGCTTGGTCCACCGGATGCCGTCCGTGCTTTCCGCGTAGCAGGTGGATTCGACTTCCGAGCCGTCGGCCTGCGCGGTCGGCATGCCGCGGTAGTACATGCGGTAGCGATCGCCGTCCTTGAAGACGGTCACGTAGCCGCAATAGAGGCCTTCCCAGGGTTCGGTGAAGTTGAGGACGTTTTCTTCCGAGCGTGGGGCGTGGAGGGCGAGGCTTGTGCCGGTAAAGGTGTCTATGAGGTGGCGGTCCACCATGAGTTCAAGGCGCGTGCCGATGTCGATGGGATCCTGTGCGAGGGCGGGTGTGGCGGCGAGCAGTAGCGTTGCGAGCAGGAGCATTGGGTTGCGCATGTTTTCGATCCCCCGGCTGTATTGGTGTTCGTTGGTGTGCATCATGGCGAGTGTGGGGCGGTTGGGTCAAGTCGGTTGCACGATTTGGGTGGGTTTTCTTTTCGACAGGATACCCGGATTGGCGGGATGGACAGAATTGGGAGACCGCAAGATCACCACAAAGGCTCAAAGACACAAAGAACCACGAAGAACGGCAAGAGTTTTTGGCAGGATTCACGAGATTCTGAAGATTAGGAGCAAGGGCGTGTTGTGGCGCTCTTTCGCGAAGCTTCAAGAATGGGAGTTATGGGAGTCATGGGAAGTATGGGAGGGATGAGGATGAGGGCCCTTCATCTTGCCAATCCTGCAAATCCTGTCAAAAGCTCTTGCGGTTCTTTGTGTCTTTGAGTCTTTGTGGTGATCTTGCGGTTTCCCAATCCTGTCATCTTGTTAAAAAGGACACACCCCCAAGTCATGAGGCCGACTTGGGGGTGCCACAGAGTCTGTTGGTAGATTTACCGGGCTTCGGCGAAGTTCTGGGCCACGAAATCCCAGTTGATGAGGTTTTCGACGAGGGTTTCGGCGTACTTCGGGCGCGCGTTGCGGTAGTCGATGTAGTAGGCGTGTTCCCAGACGTCGACGGTGAGCAGGGCGTGCTGGTCGTGTCTCATGGGCAGGTCGGCGTTGGAGGTCTTCGTAATCTTGAGTTTGCCGTCCTGGGCGACGAGCCAGCCCCAGCCGGACCCGAACTGGGCCGTGGCGGTCGCGGCGAGTTCGTGTTTCAGGGTTTCGAAGGAGCCGAAGTCGCGCTTGATGGCGTCGGCCAGGGCGCCGGTGGGTTCGCCGCCGTCTTTCTTGAGGCAGTTCCAGTAAAAGGTGTGGTTCCAGATCTGCGCCGCGTTGTTGAAGATGGCTCCTTCCGAGGACAGGATGATGTCTTCGAGCGAGCGTTCGGCTTCGGGGCGGCCTTCGACCAGCTTGTTGAGGTTGGTGACATAGGCTTGGTGATGCTTGCCGTAGTGGTACTCGAGGGTTTCGCGGCTGATGTACGGTTCGAGCGCATCCATCTCGAAGGGAAGCGGCGGCAGTTCAAAAGGCATAGGACGATCCTCCAGGCAAGTTGTGTTCCCACCTTTGCTGTATCGTGCCGGCGCGCCAACCGGTACCCCTGCGCGTCTGCGACGATTATGGCCCACAGCAGTTCCACGTTCAACCGGGTACTGGAACCACTTTGAAGCGAGTCCTATTCCGTGCTATCGGTTTGATGGATTTCGGGGTGGAATTGCGCCGCTCGGGATGCCTGTGATATTCTCCACGACCGGATTAACTGAACAATACCGTCGAAATGGGAGCTTCCATGAGCCACTTCGAATATCGCAAAGGGATCTGGCACTGTGAAGACGTGGCCATGCCCAGCATAGCCGCGCAGGTGGGTACGCCGTTCTATGTCTACAGCCAGGCGGCGCTTCTGGAGCGTTTTCAGGCCTTCGACGAAGCCTTCGGCGAGATTCCGCACGTCATCTGTTATGCGCTCAAGGCCAATTCGAACCTGTCGCTGAACCGGGTGCTGGCGCAGGCGGGCTGCGGCGCCGAGGTGGTTTCGGGGGGCGAGCTTTACCGCGCGCAGATGGCCGGGTATCCCGCGGACCACACCGTGTTCGACGGCAACGGCAAGACGCGGCAGGAGTTGCGGGATGCGGTCGCTTCGCGGATTCTGGCCATCAACGTCGATTCGGAAAGCGAACTGAGGGCGCTGGAGCAGGTGGCGATGGAAGTGGGCGGCTGCCCCAACATCGGCCTGCGCGTCAATCCGGACGTGAATCCGCAGACGCACCCGAAGATTGCGACGGGGCTAAAGAAGAGCAAATTCGGCGTGGACCTGGAGCAGGCGCTGGCCTGTTTCGAGTACGCGCACAAATCAAAATACCTGAATCCCATCGGCATCCACACGCACATCGGGTCGCAAATTCTAGAAGTGGGACCGTTTGCGGAGGCGATGGGCAAGATTGTCGACCTGGCATGCGAACTGCGGAACCGGGGCATCGAGCTCCAGTTCATCGACATCGGCGGCGGCATCGGCATCAAGTACAACGGCGAAGAGGTGTTCACATTCAAGGATTACGTGGATGCGCTGAAGCCGCACTGGGACCGCTGCCCGCTGACGATTCTGGTCGAGCCGGGCCGGAGCCTGGTGGG
>JAVEWL010000414.1:0-5363 GCA_034004565.1 FCB group bacterium
GTGTTGGGAATGGGAAGTATGCGAATGATGAGCGTGATGGGCGGTATGAAGCACCCCTGCTGCGCCTTCTTACCGATGTGGAAGTGGAATGAGCGCTAATTCAGGGACAGACTACGAAACTCGGCGACTCTGGGAAGGACCTATTTCGTAGTCTGTCCCTGAATTAGCGGTTCATCCGTCTGCTCGGAGTGCATTCCATATAGGGATGGGCACAGCCAATGCGATATACCCAAGAGCGTCAGGCCGACAATGCCGACCGCCGCAGGGATCAGGGCCAAGTCCGGATTCACCAACGTTGACGTCCCAGCCCACCGGCGCAAATGCGGTTCGCCAAGCGAGATAATGACCGTGCTGGCCATCAGGGCTAGGTAGAGGTACTTTGCCAGGCGGCGCGTCGTCTTTAAGGGAATTACGGCGCAACAACCCGCTGTCATGGTTGCCAAGGCGAGGACCAGGCAGATGCCGCCCGCCACGCCACGCCCAATGTCGTGTCGGATGCTCCACGGATTCGGTGGCTTCGTGCTGCCTATCAGACTTTGCAGCACGCTGCTGGCGCCTTCCGCTGCCGGCAGATATGCGCCTGTCACACCCGCCAACGCCCAAACGACCATCAATACAAGGATCAATCGTTGTCGCAAAGTGAGCTTCTTCAAAGCAGCGCCCTCCAAGCAACACTCATGTCCATACCTAGATTCGGTTTCGGTTTGCGACTTCGGCGATGATTTGGGCGGCGAGGTCGCAGTGCTTGGGTTCGTAGCGCTCGCAGAAGGTGGACCAGCGGATGAAGTCTTCGAGGAAATCGACGGCGTTGGGGCATGAGGCGCCGGTGTATGTGTACTCGCGCGAGGCGGGCGGTGTTGAGTAGGGATAGGTTTTGTCGGCGACTTTTTTGTGCAGGCAGGTCAGGGCGGCGGGCATGAGGTAGTACTTGCCGGTGCCGGCGCCGGGGATTCCGGCTTCGGCGAGCTGGCGGCCGAATTCTTCGGCGTCGCAGCGGAAGGCGCCGCGTTCGATGCGAAAGCCCACCATCCAGCAGGAGCAGACGTTGGTGTGGCCGGGGATTTCGAGGGGCATGATGCCGGGGATGGCGGCGAGCTTCTGTGTGAGAAGGCGGATCATCCGGTCGCGGTGGGCGACTTGGTCGCGGATGGTTTCCAGTTGGGCGAGGCAGATGGCGGCGGTGCATTGGGGCATGCGGTAGGCGTAGCCGACATCGGCGTGGAGGCGGCCGAAGCCGGGCGACATGACCGCACCTCGGCTTTGTCCGATGTAGCGGGCGCGTTCGGCGAGGTCGTCGTCGTTGGTGACGAGGCAACCGCCGACGTCGGAGCCCATGGTCTTTTCGGAATCGAAGGAGAAACCGGCGGCGTGGCCCATGGTTCCCGCGAGGCGGCCCTTGTACTCGCCGAAGACGGCCTGGCAGGCGTCTTCGTAGACTTTCAGGCCGTGCTTTTCGGCCAGGGCGAGGATGGGGTCCATGTCGCAGAGGATGCCCGTCATGTGTACGCAGAGAATGGCGCGCGTGCGCTCGGTGA
The DNA here is from genome assembly GCA_034004565.1 of FCB group bacterium. Classification (GTDB taxonomy): domain Bacteria; phylum Hydrogenedentota; class Hydrogenedentia; order Hydrogenedentales; family SLHB01; genus JAVEWL01. The sequence goes on from JAVEWL010000414.1 coordinate 1,536, forward strand.
TGCACGGCTCGATGGTCTCGGCGGAGAAGTTGATGGTGTTGGGCGCGGTGTCGGGGAAGATGGGGATGTAGTTTTGGGTGATGAGGCCCTGGACCGTGCCGTAGTCTGTGACGGGGCTGACGATGATCTCGTCGCCGGGAGTCCACGGCCACGAGGCTGCCAGCACGGCCAACGCGGGCGTGCAGCCGGGCGTCGAGATGCAGTGCTTTACGCCGAGCGCATCCGCGAAGGCCTTTTCGAAGCGGCCCGACATATCGACGGTGAGACCGGTATCGACGACCTCTTGCAGGTATTTCATCGCATTCGGGCCGAGGGTTCTCGGGAAGGGCGTGGGCAGTTTCCCGGTCTCGTCCTTGTGGGCCTGCGCACCGAATTTCGCGCGTTCAAACTTTGTCGACACGGTCGTTCCCCTTCTTCCGGTACATGCACCTCAAGTACTACTTCGCGTCGTTCTCGTCCGCGGTCTCCTCTTCGGGGATCGACGCCACTTTTGGCGCGGGTCCCAATGCGGGCTTGGCCGGAAAGAGGATTGACGCGACTACAGACGTGGTGAGCACTCCGACGATGACGGCCAACGAGAGCGCGATGGGGATGTGCCACCAGCCGTGGATGAGCATTTTCACACCGACGAAGGAAAGCACCACCGCGAGGCCCAGTTGGAGGAAGCGGAACTTGTGGATGATACCCGCGAGGAGGAAGTACATCGCCCGCAGGCAGAGGATGGCGAACACGTTGGAGGTGTAGACGATGAGCGGGTCCTTGGTGACGGCAAACACGGCGGGGATGGAGTCCACCGCGAATACGAGGTCGGTCGTTTCGATGAGGACGAGCACGACGAACAGGGGCGTGGCGATCCAGCGCACGCCGGGCTTGCCTTCGGCCTCGCCGCGGACGAAGAAGTTCTGGCCGTGGTATACGTTGGACACCGGCAGGAATCGCCGCACGAGTTTGAGGACGGGGTTCGATTCCGGGTGGATCTCGGTGTCCTTATGGAATGCCATCTTGATACCGGTGAAGACGAGGAAGGCGCCGAATATGTAGAGGATCCAGTCAAAGCGACTGATGAGGAATGCGCCCATGCCGATCATGGCGCCGCGCATGATCAACGCGCCGAGGATACCCCAGAAGAGGACGCGGTGCTGATAGCGGGCCGGAACGTTGAAGTAGGTGAAGATGAGCACGAACACGAAGATGTTGTCGACCGACAACGCCATTTCGATCAAATAGCCCGCCAGGAATTCCAGCGCGCTCTGCGAGCCCCGGAAGTACCAGAGGCCGATGTTAAAGCACACGGCGACGAAGATGCAGATGAGGCACCAGATCAGGGCTTCGCGCATGCCGACGGCATGCGCCTTGCGCTGAAAGAAGCCCAAATCCACCGCGAGCATAATAAACACCAGAAGATTGAATGCCACCCATGGCAGGACTTGTTGCATGATCCTCACTTTCCGCGTCTACCGCGCCTCTTACAGGCGCCCCATTGTCAACTGAAACGACGCGGTATATTAGCATTCCGGGACGCGGGAAGGTATTTTGCGGGAGGCGGGGACGGAAAGCGGGGACAGTTTCCACTTTTGGGGTATGGGCTACTTTCGCAGGCTCATGAGGCTGAGACGATTGGGGAGCTCCGTCGCATCGATGGCCATTACTAAAAGTGGAACAGTCCCCATTTTCCGTGGCTCGTTCTAGCGTGTTGTGAGGAGCCAGTTGACTACTTCGTTGGGTTCGGCGATCCAGACGTCGTCGCCGCCGATTTCGCGGACGGTGGCGAAGCGGCGTTCGAGTTCTTCGGTGGTGCAATCTTTGGCGGGGTGGATGGGTTTGCCGGGCATGGGGCAATGGCAGTAGTCGATGATCCAGCCTTCGAGGTCGATGGCCTGGTGGACGCGTTTGTAGGGGTCGTAGACCGAGAAGAATGGCGCGGGGTACTCCGTGTGCAGGGGGCAGCGGCCCAGGTGCAACAGGCCGGTTTCGCGGGTGTTCACGCGATCGTAGATGGTGAGGATGGAGGTGTAGCCCGCTTCGGCCGCGAAGGCCAGCGCGGGCGGGTGGCCGGTGTTGTCGCCGGGGACGCAGAACATGGGCACGTCGATGCCGAGGGCTTCTTCGAGGACGGTTCTGGCGCGAACGACTTCGTCCTGCGCGTTGTCGAAGGTCACGCCGCAGTGCGTCAGGCTGTGGCAGGAGACGCCCCAGCCTTCACTCATGAGATCGCGCAATTGTTCCTTTGACAGGATCATCATGCCGTGGTAGCTGCTGCCGGGGAGGTTGCGGGGGACGCCTATCTGACTCGCCACGAGGGCCACGTGGCCGGGCACGCCGTATTTGCGGTGGATGGGCAGGGCGTTGTGGAGGAGTTGCTCGCAGCCTTCGTCGTAGGTGATTGAGTAGACCCACCGTTTGCCGTCTTTCCAGGGCATGTACTCGCGCTTTCTAGGGCCTGGGCCGCTTGCTGGCTTCTTCCTGGGTTATGGGTTTTGGTTTGACTAACTCATCGTAGTAGTCGGGACGCCGGATCACGTCGAACATGAAGCGCATGTTGCCTTCGTAGCCGTCGCCCCAGAAGGACATGCGCCATTTTGGATCGATTTCGGCGATTGCGACGCCGGGGCGGTGTGCTGTCGAAACAACGATACGTCCGTCGGGGGCGATGACCTTGGCATAGCCCATGTTTTTTCCGGCGAGGAAGGGCTGTGAGATGTATCGCGACAGGGCGAAGTAGACCTGGCTGTCGATGGCGCGCGCCTTCTCGATGCTTTCGAGCATGTCGCCGGTGTAGTCGAGGTACATTGTCGGCACGCAGACGAGGTCGGCGCCTTTGAGACCGTAGATGCGGAACATCTCGGGGACGTGGATGTCCATGCAGATGGCGATACCGAGTTTCACGCCCTCGAAGTCGAATACGGGAAACGGATCGCCGTCGGTGGGGTCGGTGTTGATGGCTTCTTCGGTTGGCGCGGGGTGCTTTTTCCGGTAGATGCCGCTGAGCTTCCCTTGGCGGTCGAGCAGGAAGCCCGTGTTGGCGTGGCCTTCGCCGTATTTCACGGAAAGACTGGCAACGATACCCACCTTCGCGCGCGCGGCCTGTTCCGACAGGGACTTAAAGACCGGGTGATCGTGGAGAGGGTACTGTCCGTGGGGTTGGCCGGCGACAATATCGGGTTCCTCGGGGAGGACGAGCAGGTCGACGCCGCGCTCCCCCGCCTCCGCGACGGCTTGAAGACAATTGTCGATAACGGCCTCGACGCCGTCCTCGGGCAGGTCAATGGAGGCTACGGCCAGCTTGAACAGTTTCTGCATGCCCACCCCTTGCGTGCGCCGGCTTTTACGAGGCGCCCCAAAGCGCCATGTGACCCAGTGCGGTGATAAGTGCCTCGAGTGGCACGCTTAGAAGTGGAGTATTTATCACCACGATAAGGACGATAATAATCCCGAACGGTCCGATGGAGTCGAGAATGCGCTTTCCACCCTCGGGGAGAAAGTAATGGAGGACGTAGTGTCCGTCCAAAGGGGGCAGCGGTATGAGGTTAAACAGCAGGAGCAGCGCATTGATGAAGATAAGCTGGCTCAGTAACGCTCCCACCGGTCCGTAGACGACCGGTTCCACCCCGAAAATGGTCACGGCGATGCGCAGCGCGATTGTAGCCGCGAGGGCCAGCAGGAGATTGGAGGCGGGGCCGGCGAGGGCGATCAGGACGGGGTCCCGGCGCAGGTTCTTGAGGTTCATCGGGTTGAAGGGAACCGGCTTGGCCCAGCCCAGGAAGAAGCCGGGGTTCATGAGGAGCATGATGAGCGGCATGACGACCGTGCCGATTGGGTCTATGTGGG
>JAVEWL010000415.1:0-5337 GCA_034004565.1 FCB group bacterium
AGCGGTTCAAGGTTCGCCGGTCCACCTGGAAGGCATTGCCTTCAAGCGCCAGCACATCGGCCACGGGGACGGAATGACCAGCCAGGGAAAGGGTGAGCTTGCCATCGGCTATCAGAACGAGGTGGCTGGAATGCTTCGCGCCCTTGAGCATGCCGACCTCCCACCGGGCGGCATCAGTGCCGGAACCTGAACGGTGCAGGCCCAGCAAGCCGGCGAGCACCGAGGCAACGGAATCGCCGGAAGCCTGCCACTGTTCCAGCCGGGCGACTGGTACGGGCACCCGGTTAATGTCGCTGCGCTTGTCGCAAACGATGAACGCCTCCGGGCCGCGCGGCGCCGTGTCGGTCAGAACATGCACGGGCATGACGCATTCGCGTTCACAGCCGGCGCAAACCGCGCTGGTGGCCGGGCGCGCCTTCGTCAGCAACCCTTGTGACTTTATCGCCCCGACAGCAGCGCCGGGCCATGTGCTCAACTCCTGGGCGGTGACAATGACGGCCCCGCCATGATGCGCGCCGATGCGGTCAAGCAATTCGACCAGAACGGCCTCCGGCGTCATGCCTCAGCCACTTCCGCCGTTTCGGTTTCCGCCTCCTGTTCCTTGGGCTCGATCCCCGAGGCTTCGAGCATGTCGCGCAGCTTCAGGTCCACCTCGTCGTATTTGAGCGAGCAGGAATTGGGGTGGCCGATGCGGATGGTGATCGACTTGGCCGGCTTGTCGGGGTCCACCACCACCGAAGCGGCAAGTTCAACCTGGGTGACGTTGTACAGGTGCAGCGGAACGGCCTTGCCGATGGTGTCGAGCAGCGTATAGACGGCATCAGGGTCTTGCGAGGCGTCCGCCTCCAAGGTGATGCGGTCGCCCTTGTTCACGCGGGAGGAGAGGCGCAGCTTCTTCACCACCACGTTCTCGATGCCGCTGCCCACGGCATAGGTGAAATCGAAACTCTTCTGGCTTAGCGGGTTCAGGTCGTAGACACGCTCGTCCTTCGGGTCGGGCGGCAGTTCGTCCAGCTTGAGGATCGCCGTGGCGAACATCCCTTGCAGCGCTTCCACCGGCTTGCGAGCGCCCCGAAAGTTCAGGTCCAGCGAGCCTTCCTTCTGCGAGTAGACGTAGACCACTTCGAAGGCGGGGTTGTGCGGGCGCGGGTCGAACTTGCCGTCCACCCACTCGATGCTGCGCTGGGAATGGTCTTCGGGGTAGCAGAAGAAGTAATCCCGCTCCCCGCGCCGGTAGGGCTCCACTACGCAGTTCTTGCCCCGGCCCTCCGTGTGGTGGAAGTAGTTGCTGATCTGGCGGGCGAGCTGCTGGATGCTCGCGTCGTCCACCGCCGCCGCCCGGTGCGGCAGGTTCTTGCGCTTGCGCCAGTAGCTCAGGGTGTCAGCATGGTAGAAGCGGGTCGCCCCCTTCCAGAACCCCTTGTGGTCGAGGAAGGTGATCATCGCCCGTTCGAAGTGGTTGGGCAGCGCCGAAAGCTTCTCCACCAGTTCGGTGATCGCCTCCGGGTCTTCGCGCAACTGCCAACGGGCCTCGTCCAGGATCGCCAGAAACCCCTTCTCGCAGCAGAGGGCAAAGATGTCCCGCAGCTCCGCGTCCATCTCGTTGCGCGGGCCGTCCGGCAGGGCCAGCCAGGCATCGAACAGCGCATCCGGCTTGCCCTCCTTCATGGCCGCGAAGTCCAGTTCGCCGAATACCTCCCGCTCCTGGAAGTAGCGGGCGAGCAGGGCATTGGGCATCTGCCGGAAGAAATCCTTGGTGGAATAGTGCCGGGCCATGGGGTCCCTCCTGGTGGGCTAATGGATTCCCGTTGGATTATGCCGGACTTTACTGTACATTGCAGTACATTCCCAGCACACCCCAAACACAACCGGGAGGCCGCCATGGCGACCACCAAGAGCACGACCCTGACCTTCCGCATCGAGCCCAGCTTGAAGGAGGCGCTCCGCACCGCCGCGACCCGCGAGCACCGTTCCATCGCCAATATGGTGGAGGTATTGATCCGGGATTACTGCGGGCGGAATGGTATCGAAATTGATGAAGAACCGGGTGCTGGCAACAACAAAGAATCAAAGGGGAACTGATATGACCACGGAAGCACAAGACTTCCTTCAACGCGCTTTCGCGGACGGACACCTGCAACTTATCACCAGCGGCAAGACCGAGAAGATCCGCTATGTCGCGGTGAATGTCTCCGAGAAGTGGAGCGACCCGGAAGAGAAGGTGCGCGCCGCCTACTACGCCGAGCTGATTTACCGCTACGGCTACCAGCCCGAGTGCATCGGCGTTGAGGTGACGGTTCCCGACCGTACTCCGGTGGACCGCGCGGATCTGGTGGTCTTCCGAGACAAGGAGCGTACCAAGCCCTTCGGGGTCATCGAGTGCAAGCGTGATGGTGTTTCCGATACCGAGTTCAAGCAGGCCGTGGAGCAAGCCTTCGGCAACGGCCACGCCCACAAATTCCGCGCCGAGTACATTGGCGTCATCGCTGGCCAGACCCGCGCCTTCTACGACTGTTCCGACAAGTTCGGCGCGCTGGAGCGCGAAGCGAACATTGTTGCCGACCTGCCGATCCAGTACGGTAAGCCGGAGGAGTTCAAGTACTACAAGAACGCCTTCCCCAAGCCGGACATCGGTGCGGTTAGCCGCGACGACCTAATCAAGACCATTCGCAAATGTCACCAAACCCTGTGGGGAGGTGGTCGCCTTTCGCCGCCGATGGCATTCGGTGAACTGACAAAGCTGATCTTCCTGAAAACCCGCGACGAGAAGAAGCCGCGCAAGAAGGGACAGCCCTACGAGTTCCAGATCAAAACGAATGAAACGCCCCAACGTCTCGCCACCCGCATCAAGGCCATGTACGCCATCGAGCGCCAGAACGAGCCGGACGTTTTCAACGACGACATCAAGATCGACGACACCACCCTGAAAAACGTGGTGCTCCACCTAGAGGGTGTCAATCTCACTGCTACTGATCTCGACACCAAGGGCGTCGCCTTTGAGCAGTTCATGGACGGATTTTTCAAGGGCGACTTCGGCCAGTATTTCACGCCGCGCAACATCATCGCCTTCGCCACCCAAATGCTCGACATCAAGGCCGAGGATTTCGTGATTGACCCGGCCTGCGGCTCCGGCGGCTTCCTGCTGCACGCCCTCGACCATGTGCGCAAACTGGCAGGCGAGTACTACGAGGAAGACAGCAAGGAGCACTTCGACTACTGGCACAGCTTCGCCGAAAAGCGCCTGTACGGTGTGGAGATCAATGAGGAGATCGCCCGCGTCGCAAAGATGAACATGATCGTCCATGACGACGGCCATACCAACATCATCGGCAATGACGCCCTGGAGCCGCTGCCGAACATTGCCTGCAAGAACCAAGGGATGTTCGACATCCTCGGTTTGTACCGCGAGACGGTCATCAACGAAGAGACCGGCAAGCCCGAAGAGGTCATCAAACGGGATGAGAGCAAGGGTTTCGACAAGATCCCCACCAATCCCCCCTTTGGCGCGGTGATCAAGGACGAGCTGCACAGTTACCTTTCCAGCTATGAACTTTCACGCTACGTCGCCAAGGGCGGCGGCACGGACGAGGACGACGAAGACACCAGTGCCGACTACAAGGCGGGTAAGAAGGCGATCAAACAGCGTTCCAGCGTCAAGACTGAAATCATCTATTGCGAACGAGTATGGCAACTGCTGAAGCCCGGCGGCCAAGCCGGGGTGGTGCTACCCGACGGCCTTTTGACCAACGCCAGCCTGCAAGGGGTGCGCGACTGGATACTGGAGCGCTTCAAGGTGTTGGCCGTGGTCTCTCTGCCGCAATTCGCCTTTGCCCACTTCGGCGCAGGGGTGAAGTCCAGCGTGGTGTTCCTGGAAAAGCGTGTACCCAATATCCCCGCCTCGGACGACGAAGCCATCTTCATGGCCATGGCCGAGAACATTGGCTACGACGCCACCGGTCGCACCACTTACCAAGTGGAGGTGCTGGACGAGACGCCGGAGCAGGCCCGCATCGAGTGCCACCGCTGCGACCTGTTCGACTGGTGCGTGACCTTCGATTGGGTGCCCGGCGAGGGCAAGAAGCCCGGCCAATGGTCCGAGCGTCACCGCCATGTGATCCCCGGCAGCGGTCTATTGGGGCAATACGCCGTCTTCAAGTGCGACCCCGAACCTTTTTTCGTCTAGCCCCCGTCCCCGCAGGGCAGCCAGTCTGCTTTGCGGTGCGGCGGGGGGAACTGCCCGAAGAGCGGCTTGATCCGGGTTATGTGCGCAACGCGAAGAAACAACACTACGCCTATCCGAAACGCAGTCTTGCGAGCCTTGTTTCGGAGGAGCCTTGCTACGGCACTTCAGCGCGAGCGGTGGAGCGAACCAGCGACGACCAACCGCGCTATATCCGCATTACCGATTACGGCGAAGATGGCATCGCGTTGCCACACGAGTTCGTGGCGGCTGAAGAGTGGGCTGACAAGCATCTGCTTTCGATGGGCGATATGTTGTTTGCTCGCAGTGGTGCAACGGTTGGCAAGACCTACCTTCACAATATGAGGTTTGATCCTGCTGTCTTCGCAGGCTACTGCATACGATTTCGTTTCAGTGATGAAGTCATGCCGGAGTTCGTCTACGGCTTTACAAAAACCGATGCCTATGCGTCATGGGTCGGTGCGATTCAACGTCCAGCGGGTCAGCCGAATATAAACAAAGAGGAATTCAAGTCGCTCGATATTCCGCTGCCCCCAATCGACATCCAGCGCCGTCTGGTGGCCGAACTCGACGCCGCCCGCGCCGAGCGCGACCGCGCCTTGGCGGAGGCGGAGCAGTTGCTTCATTCGATTGATAAGTACGTGCTGGCCGAGCTGGCGATTCTCCCGGAAGCCGACGGCCGGCGGGTTTTTGCCGTTCGACTGAATCAGGTAAAACCCAGGCTCGATGCCGATTATCACAGCCCTTATTTCCAGCGGCTCCGCCGCGCAATCGAGCAGTCAAAACACGCCACGAAGAATTTGGGTGATTTGGCCATATTCATGCGTACCGGCTTCGCCGCTGGGCGGCAAGATCAGGCCAAAGGCGATGAGGCAGCCGTACCGCACCTGCGGCCACTTAACTTGAATCCGTGGGGCGAACTGTCCATCGCCGAGACCAAGAGCGTTCCGGCTTCACGTGTCAAAGAGGATGACTACGTGGACAAGGGCGAGGTGCTGTTCAATAACACCAACTCCGCCGAGTGGGTGGGCAAGACAACGGTCTTTGATCTGGAAACGCCCTGCGCATGTTCCAATCACATGACCCGAATTGCACTGAAACCGAGCGTTGAACCGCACTTTATTGCCGCACTGCTT
>JAVEWL010000416.1:0-5318 GCA_034004565.1 FCB group bacterium
CATCCTTCCCATTCTCTTCCCGGAAAGCGGGGACAGTTTCCACTTTTGATCGGGGGGGCTGGTTGACGGTGTGGGCAAAGGCGAACTGGGGGCTTCGCAGGCAGGCCTCGGGCTCATCAAAAGTGGTACAGTCCCCGTTTTCCAATTCGTTTGTCTCTTGGGGACCTACTGCACGCGACGCACCTCGATGGGCTGTACGATCTTGGCAAGTGAATCAAAGGCGCGCAGTCTCGCCAGTATGGACGTAGACACGACCTCACGCGCGCGTATCAGCAGACTACCGTCCAGCGCGCGCACGCCCTCAACGAGCACATCGCCTTCCTGCAACGTCGGGCCGTTTGCATTTTCCTGTCCCGGCACGCTCACGAAGAGCGTTTGATACGCGGGGATCCGCAATGCCGCGGCCGCCTTCAGCACCTGGGGATCGTAGCGTCCCGCTTGACCTTGCATCTGTGCTAGAGCGACATGCCTCATGATGGCCTGGCTTTCGAGTGCGGCCAGGTCGAGCAGGACCTTGAGAATTCTTGAGCCGATGGGAAGATCGGAACCCGCTACGTTGTCCGCCGGAAAACCGGAACCGTCGAAATTCTTCTCCGAGTACAGAATAATCTGGGCGACGGGCTTGAGCCGGGGAATGTGCTGGAGCATCTGACTCGCCAGTTCCGCGCTTCCGACACGAGATGCTTCGCCATTCGTGGCGCCTTCTGGACTGCCTGCGGTATTGCGAGGTACCATCACATCGCCGATCCGGCACAGCAACGCCGCCAGTTCGATCTCCCATGGGTCTACCTTCATGATATTGGCGAGAAACCTTGCATTCCCCCGCAGGTGAAGCGCCCATCCGAACGTCTCCGGATTGGCCCACGAGAGCATTTCCACGAGCAACTCGACCACGCCGTTTAAGGTGTCTTCGAGGAGCGATTTCTCGTTCGTAACCAAACGGTACTGACTTATGCCTGCCACGAGGGCCTTTCCGAAGACGTCCCCCGGACATGGCTTGGTGAGAAAGCGAAAGATGTGGCCCTCGTTAACGGCTTCCATCGCGGTATTCACGTCGGCATTGCCGGTCAGCATCATGCGCACGGTGTCGGGAGATTCCGCCTCGACATGCGCGAGAAATTCGATGCCGTTCATCACCGGCATCTGCATGTCGGATATGACGACGGCGTAGGGGCCGTTGTCCCGGATGGCTTTCAGGCCTTGCGCCGCACCCAGCGCGGTGTCGACCGAAAGAGCGCCTCCAAGTTTCCGTTGATAGCCTTCGAGGATGTTCGGGTCGTCGTCGACGAAGAGAATCTTTTCATTCATGACACTTTTTCCACCTTGCTGTGCAGCGCCAGGCACGCTTCTCGCCATTGGGGAAGCCGGCCCGTCAGCTTCAAACGATCCAGATAGGTCAAGTCCAGAAATGCCTCCGCCGGCAGTCCCGACGCTCCGCTCGCTTCGTGCGCCAAGGCATTGGCCACATGCACGGCCGTCAACGCGCAAAAGCTTGCCGCGGGAGAACGCGATGGCTCGTGGTGAAACGCCACCGCCTCGATGACCGCGTCCGGCAAACCCCAGATGCCCAAGAGGTAGCCTCCCACCTCGGCGTGGGTGCAGCCGAGCGCGGCCTGTTCCCGCCGGTGGAAGGGTTGAGGGTCTTGCTGATTGGCTTCCAGCACCGCTTCGTACGCCGGGCCGCCTTGCTGCGCGAGGACGAGCATGCCGCAATCGTGCAGCAGGCCCGACGCAAAAGCGTCGGTGACGGTTTGGGGGGCGGCCCCGGCGCAGCGGCCGATCGCCTCGGCAAACAATCCCACGAGCATGCTGTGATTCCACAAACCTTCCAAGTGGAGCTTGGAGGTGAGTTTTCGGTCGGGCGGCAGGGTGAACACCCCCACCATCAACACGAGCGCTTTGACCGTTTCCAGTCCCAGCAGGCTGACCGCCTGGGCCGCGCTTGAAACGCGCTGACGGAGGCCGAAGAAGGCGGAATTGGCCAACTGCAAGAGCTTGGCGGTCATGGCCACGTCCGTCTCGACGATTCTGCCGACGGTGGTCAGGGACGCCTCGGGCGAATCGAGCTCCTGGATGAGCCGCGAGTAGGCTTCCGGCATCGCGGGCAGGGTGTCAATCTGCGAGACGAGCCGTCCGATTTCCGTGCCGCCCAGCACGTCGCGAATGATAAACGCGCGTTCGATGGTGGCCTTCAGCGCCTTGGATTCGCACGGTTTGGTCAAAAACTGATGGGCCGTGCCCATCGAGCGAAAGACCGTTTCCTTGTCCGACTGCCCCGTGAGCACAAACCGGACCGTGTTCGGGTACAGCCGCGCCACTTCGGAAAGGAGCGCGGCCCCGTCCATGCCCGGCATGCGCATGTCCGTCACAACCAGATCGAATTCGTCGACCTTCAGAAGCGCAAGCGCCTCCTGTCCGCTGGGAGCGAAGGCCATTTCCCATTGCCCTTGCATGGAGAACAGCATGCGCTCCAATCCCTCGAGAACGTGCGTTTCATCGTCTACAAACAGAATTCGCTTCATATTGACCTACTTGCCGCAGCGTTGCCGCGTAACGCGGGATCGCGTTGTTTTCCGTGCCTTTGTAGTTTTCCTTTGCAAAGGGAGCTGCTAAACCAATTCTTGTATTGGCAATTGAACGATGAACGTCGTGCCCTTGCCGGTCTCGGTTTCGAATGCAATCGTGCCGCCGTGCTTGTCTACGATGACATTGTGCGCGATGGCCAACCCCTGGCCCGTGCCCTTGCCCACCGCTTTGGTCGTAAAGAACGGGTCAAAAATGCGGTGCCGGATCGCCTCCGGGATGCCCTTCCCCGAGTCGCGTATGCGCAATACCGCCCAATCGCCCTCCCGCCGCGTGCTCACGAAGATGGAGCCTTTAGTCTCTTCGCCGTTGTCCCGCGTCGCATCGCCCACGGCGTGCGCCGCATTGACGAGAAGGTTCAGCACCACCTGGTTGAACTCGCTCGGAAGACAGGGGACCGGGGGGAGCGTCGGATCCAAATCCGCCACGACTTCGGCTACGTACTTCCACTCGTTGCGCGCCACCGTGATGGTGCTTTCGATGGCACGGTTGATATCCACCGCCGTCTTTCCAGGCGTGCCCGGATGCGAGAATTCTTTCATGGCTTGCACAATCTTGGCCACCCGGGACGTTCCCTCCAACGACTGGGCGATGGCACGGGGAATCTGCGACGTGAGGTAGTCCAATCGCGCTTCTTTGAGCAACGCGCGGATTTCGGCGGACAACTGCGCATCGATTCCACGGGCCTCCGAAGCCGCCAGCAATTCGGCATATTTCGGCAAGAGCCGATGGAGGCGCACAAAGGCATCCTGTAGGAACTCCAGGTTGTCACCAACGTATTGGGTAGGCGTGTTGATCTCGTGGGCGATGCCCGCGGCCAGTTGTCCGATGGATTCCAGCTTTTGCGCTTGCACCAATTGAAGCTGAAGGGTCCGGCGCTCGGTAACGTCGGCGCCCAGGAGGATGAAAGCCTCCAGTTCTCCCAGCGCATCCCTCAGGCAGTCGATCGTAATGCCGATAAAGCGTTCCTTGCCCTCGGGAGACGTGCAGGCGATTTCCGGCAAGGAAACGGTCTCCGAGGTCTCCGTGGCCGAGGCGAATGCCTCCGCGATCGGCGTCCATTCCCAAGGGATTCCAACTTCATCAATGCACTTTCCCAAGGCGTCTTTGGCCGGAATTCCAAAAGTGACCTCGGCCGCCGCGTTCCAGCGGACCACTTGCCACTGCGCATCCGTGCCGATGAGAAAAGAAGACAACGACGTCAACAGCATTTCCGCCTCGTGGTGGGCTTTTCGCAGGGCTTCTTCCACCTGCTTTCGCTGCTCGACTTCGGATTGGAGCCCGCAATTGGACAAGGCCAGTTCGCGCGTCCGCTGTCGAACTCGCTTCTCCAATTCATCACGAGAGCGACGCAGTTCCTCGTCGGCGTGCTTCTGTTCGGTGATGTCCTCCAGCGTTTCCACTGCGCCGATCGCGATTTTGCGCGCGTCGTAGATGACCGCGGTGGTAAGTTTCAGCCACATGCCTTCGGCGCCCACATCGGGAAAGAACCGGCAGACGTTGTACATGCCCTTCTCCAAAGCCGACGGATCGGTGGGCGGGCCGTATCGCTCGAGGATTTCGTCCAACGCGCCGTCCATCAACAGATCGGCCAAGGTGCTCTGGGATTGCTTGCGAAATGCCGCCTGGTGTCCGGTCGTGCCAAGGACGGCCGAGGCCGGAACTCCAATCAACGCCTCCAGTGGTCGATTCCAGGAGATGACCCTGTGGTTGCGGTCGATGACGAATTGGGGAATGGGACAACCCTCCAGGATGGTCCGAAGCTTTTCCTCGCTGTCCTGAAGAGCCAACGCGGCCATTCCCGTCAGCATTACCTGAGAAGTCGTGTTCGCCAAATCCTCGAGCAGGCGCTGTTCGTACACCGCCAGCGTGCGCGTACTGAACATCGCCAGGACGCCCATGGGCGCTCCATCCGGCGCCTGAAGGCGAAAGCCGGCAAAAGACATTAACCCCAGGCTCCTGGCCCACTCCCGGTTGTGAACGCACGGATCGTTTTGGACGTCGTTGCTCAGCAAATGGAAGGTCTCGCCCGTAGCTATCGTGCCGATCTTGTAACAACCCTGCGGCACACGCCGGTGGCTACCGTCGATGTGCGTGTAGCGGCCCGAACTGGCCTCCAAATGCAGGCATCGGTTTCGATCCCGGCACACCTGCGGCCCCTCCGTCGCCACGGCATGGACGCAATCCCCGTCGCAGAGGTCGCCCTCTGCCATCATCCAGACCCGGGCAAAGTCCGCCCCGAAAATCTCGACCATGCCATCGGTAATGTGCTTGAGTTTCGCGGTAAGTTCGTTCGAGGCCAGGAGACCCTCTTTCAGCAAGCCCATCCGCTCGATTTGTTCGTTCATGCGCGCATGCTCGCTGCGTTCCCGCAGCGACGCGATGGCCAAACCCAAGTCGCCGGCCAACTCCGCGAAGAGTCCCGTCTCGTTGGAGTGAAACGCCCCGGGGCGCGACAAATGGACGACCAATGCCCCGAACGCCCGCTCCGAGCCGCACAAGGGCAATGCCATGACCATGACCCCGCCGCCAGTCTCCGGCGAAGACGAATCGGTTTCTTCTCGCCGATGCTCGTGAATGTGCACGTGGCCGGTTCGCACCGCGGTCGCGGCCGGGTGTTCGTGCCGCATCGTTACCGCGTCGAGTTCCACGACACTTGGATATCCCACCTCATGACCAAACCCCGCCACGGGGCGAAGGGTCTTGGCAGCCGCCTCATCGATCAACCCAATCCA
>JAVEWL010000417.1:0-5317 GCA_034004565.1 FCB group bacterium
TGACGGATGCCATGATAGCCGCCGTTCCATGACCACAGGCCGGCCCAGCATGGCTCCCATAGCTCTCATAGCTCTCATGGGTCCTATGGGTCTTATGGGAACCCCATCCGGCCCATAAGACCCATCCGGCCCATAAGACCCATAAGACCTATAAGACCTATAAGACCCATCAAGCAGCCGCCTAAAGCCGCTTCAAGCGAATGTCCTTGAACTGCACCGTCATCAGAGGGCCGCTGTGAAGTTGCAGGGCGAGAATCCCTTCCAGGTCGTGCTGCGAAGGATCATCGTCGATAACCTCGGCGACCAGGCGCCCGTTAACCCTCAGCGTCAGCTTCGTGCCCTTGCAGATAAGGTGGTACTCGTGCCACTCCCCGAGGCTAAAGCGCGCGGGACCCGCCGATTCCTCGATGGGCGTGGTCAACGTCTTGCCGGCGGCGTCAAACATCGTCCGCTCGCCCCGCCACGCCAAGGTCTCGCGCCCGTGCTCGTCGTACAGCCGCACCTGCCAGGGCGTGTTCGTGTTGTTGTCCACCTGGTACCCGCGGCAATCGTCGGTAATCTTGCCGTCGAACATCTCGCTGCGGAACTGGAAACCGCCATTAACGGTCTCCGCACTCACGATTCGATGGCGAAGCTTCAATTCAAAATCGCCCAGTTTCCCGCCCTGATAAACGAGATAATGATTCCGCTCTGTGGGATGCTCCGGCGTGATCTTCGCCGTGATGGCGCCGTCCTCCACCGACCAGAAACTCGGGTCCGCCACTGTCCATCCATCGAGAGTCTCACCGTCGAAGATCGGCTCGAACCCCCGCTCGCGCCTGACCTCCGGCAACGGATCCATACCACCCGTGTCGGCCATCGGAGCCGCGCGCAGGCCCGCGCACGATACCACGCAAATCGACAGAACACTCAACGCCGCAAGACAGGCCCTCGACATAACCCACGCTCCTTTTCGGTTGGAATGCCAGGGGGATTATGTCCTTGGTGTGGTTTGGCGTCAAGCCTTTTACCGGGCAACAAAAGCATTTCGCAGAAGCGTCACGCACGGTTTGCCTTCGTCCGGCAGAATGACCGACACCACGTCGAACCGATAGTAGGCTTCCGGGTCGGGATGTAGCGCGCAGTAGCGTTCAGCGGCATATTGAATATGGCGCTGCTTGGTAAAGCCGACACTGTCCTCGGGTGCCGTCACGTCATTGCTGCGGCGCGTCTTCACTTCCACAAACGCAACGGTATCGCCTTCCCGGGCGATGATATCGATCTCGTACTTGCCGAAGCGGGCGTTGCGCTCGAGAATCGTGTATCCCTGGCGGCGGAGATGGCGCGCGGCGATGTCCTCGCCGCGTTGGCCGTACGACGCTTTCCGTCGCCAGAAAAGGATCACGCCGCGGACATCTCCTCATGCTTTGGGAAGATGCGAATCTCCTCGAAGGCATCGGACTGATGCGCCTTGATGCGCCCCATACGGATAAGTTCGAGCACCGCCAGAAACGAGCAGACCATTTCGACCCGGCTGCGGCACGAACGGAAAAGGTCGGTCCAGGCGATGCTGCCGTCCTGGGCCAGTCGCTCCTCGATATAGGCGACCTTTTCGTCCACCGAGGCGCCCTCGGCGACCACCGTATGGACGACGTCCTCGTTGAAGAAACGCAGCACCCCGCGAAACGCCTCGACCAGGTCAAAGAGCGTGAGCTCGAGGAGTTCCTCTTCCTGCTCGGGATCGGGCTCGATCTCCGGCTTCACGTTGCGCGTGTACCAGTTCTCGCGTTCTTCCTCCAGGCGCTGCAGGCGCTCGGTGATGTCGCGGTAGCGCCGGTATTCGATGAGCTTTTCGACAAGTTCGATCCGCGGATCTTCCTCGTCCATCTGCTCATCTTCGTCGGTGTCAACGTCCGACGGTAAGAGCATCTTCGACTTAATCTGGATGAGGGTGGCGGCCAGCACGAGAAACTCGCCCGCCACATCCAGATTCTCTTCCCGCATGATCTCGAGAAAGCGAAGGTATTGCTCGGTCACCTTGACGATGGGAATGTCGAAAATATCGATTTCCTGCGCCTTGATGAGATAAAGAAGCACCTCGAAAGGCCCCTCGAACTCGTCCAGGTGCAGGCGAAGAACCGCGTCGGTCGCCTCGTCTACAAGAAACCCACCCTCCGCCTCGGGATCCGGAGTCGGGGCATGGTTATCTTTGGAATCCGTCATGTGTAATGAAATGTCCCTGTTGCCGTCCGCGTACCGGAATTGATGAATCCGCAGTTTCTATTGATTCAATCCCGGGTCGGTCTCCCTCTTGCCGGGTTCAGTTTCGCTCATGCGGGTGGTCACCGTCAACTCGCCCAACACTTCCCCATTGTCAACCGAGAGCAGCGCCGAAATGTCGTCGACGGCCTTGGCCTTTTCGGTCCATTTTTGAACTTCCCGGTCGAATGTCTCGCGCGTGAACCCTTTCAGCGCGTCCATCTCGACGAGGAGCTCGCCCGCACCCGCGACGGCCTGCACGCAGGGCAAGGGCCGCATCCGGAAGTAGAAGTTGCCCGGCGCGGGGAGTGTGGCCTCGCCCGGTTTCCGGGCCAGTACTTCGTCGGCCGCGGCGCTGCTGGTGCTCACGAACAGCGTGCCGCCGTACGAAGCGAACGTGGGATTGAGGCTCGGCCCGCCGATAATCGGCAGCACCAGCCGCTTGCGCTTGGCATCGTACTGAGGCAGCCCCGCCGAACCCGCCGAGGACTCCAAAGCGGCCGGCAACGAGGCGAAGATCGCATCGATGGGCGCCGTGCCCCGGTCGAACGTGCCTACAATCTCCGGCGCGGGAAAAATCTCGTTCAGGTCGGTGTCGTACCAGGTCAGGCAGATCCCGGGACCCGCATCCTCCAGCACGGACGTCAGCACGTTGGCGAAGCCCGGCGGGGCGTCTTCCGGCGCGGCCTTCCAGGCATCCCACTGCTCGGCCGAGAGTGCGGGCAGGCCGAACGCCTGGCCCAACCCCACCCAGACCTCGCGCACCGGCTTGCCGAAATCAGCCGACACCATCATCAAGCCGTCCACGGGCGTATCGAGCGTCTGCGGGGTCACGTTACGCAGGAGATCGCCAAAACGCGACTCGACATCGGGCCGCAGCGTGGCGCGGCACTTCAACTTCGCCTGCGCATCGTCCACACGCAACGCAAAGCCCATCGCCTGGACCTGCGCGCCCAGCGGATCGTCCGGCGCAAAGCTGATACTCCCCTGCAAGTCCTCCGACCCCGACTGTTCAAGCGCGCGCGCCAGGGCCTTGCCTTTCGCGCATTCGTCGGGCCGCAGCGTCAGCGAGCGAATCAGCACGTTGCGGTCCGGGCTGAGAACCAGCGCACGGCCGCGGGCGGCGTAATACAACGACTGCCCCGAAATCTTGCGCAGGTTCAACCCGCCCGCCGGATCGTCCTCGACCGATCCCGAAAAAACGTGCAGCCGTTCGAGCAGCGCGCCCACGCGCGACATGCGCGACACCACTAACACGTCCTTGAATTCCTTCAGGTCGTTCCCGCTGAAGTAACAGGTCTCCCCCATCAGGTTGTTGATAACCCAGCTCGGCAGCGGGATCTCCTGCTCCAGCGTCGCTTTCAGGGCGGTCGTATCGGTCCAGTGCGAAAGCGAATCGAGCACGTCCGACTGCACCAGTTTCTGCCGCTTCTCGGCGATGTCGTTCACCACCACCCAATACTTCTGGTCGCCTGGAATGAGGCGGGGCAGCGGATGGGTGTCGCGCGTGGTCCACACGGCGTAACCGATTCCCAACAGAAGGATCAACAGCACAAACGCGCGAAGCCTGCCGCGGCCGCCCCCGCGCCGCCCGCCCTTCGATATGCCGCCGATGGTGCGTACCGTCTCGCTCATTGGTCGTCCTCGGAAAAGCCGATGGTCCTGTATTCGCCCAGGGTGCCGTCGGCTTGCGGAAAGGCTACGCGCATCCGCTTCAGCAAAGGCTCGAACACGACGCTGTGCCGCGTGGTCTCATTGTTGATGGCACCGTCGCCCACGCCGGAGCGATCGCGCAGGATGCCGCCGGCGCGCGCGCCATCAAGGGCGTCGGTCCCGACGAGTTCCTCGACGCGCGCATAGCGCTGGCGCGTGGACTCGTCGACGCTGTCGCTGTCCGGGCGCGCGCCGAGAAGCAGCCCCTTCTTCACATCGCGAACGGAAACGCCGTTGCCGTATTCGACCACGCGCGCCTCCTTGTCGAAGGCACAGGCCACAAGAACCCGGTATCCCCGCAGGTAAGCGGCCGCGCGCAAGGTCTCGAGCGCGCTCTTCAAATCAACGGTAGTCTGCAAGAGGTCCCGCAGCACGAATTCGACGGGTACCCCGTCACCGGAGAACCTCGAGGTGTCGCCCTTCACCGTCTCCGCGCAGACCACAAGGCCCGCGTCGTTCATGCCCGTGTAGACGCCCGCGTTCCACGGGAAGCCAACCTCGATAAACCCGTGCCCCGTTTCCGGACGGTATTCCACGACCACGGGCGCATCGTCGCCGGGCCAGTCAAGGTTGCGCCCGACAATCAACCCGCCCGCGGCGGCCTGGTCGCCCACGACCGCGAACATGGTGCAAAACGGCGAGCGGTAAAACGCCGGAAGGTTCTCGGGCCGGGACAGCAACGGCGCGCACTGCACCAGCCAAAGCGCGTCAAACGGCACGCCCGCGCCGTCGGCCATGCCCTCCAACTCGCGGAACAGGTCCGGCGACGCATTGCTCAGGAAACCCCGCGCGCCGATGGCGAGCCTCGGCAGCGCCAGCGGGGTCAGGTCCATGAAGCCCGGTGCGTATTGCCACAAGCCGGTGTCATTCGGCACCACACTGCGATCCGCCACGGGCGCCAGGATCTGCTCTTTCCAAATCTTCTGAATGTCCTCGGCAAAGGCTTTGCCGCGCGCATAGCCCATCTCGTAAGGCGCGCCGGACAGCACCAGCCTGCGCGCTCCGTTGAACTCCTTGACCTCCACGGCCGGTGGCTCCGTGCGCGGCGCTTCGTCCGCGGCGCCACGCGTCATCAACTTGCCGAACTCGGCGCCGAACCATTCCTGCATGCGCGGCCCGTAGAAGTTCATCGCCGCCTCGTATTCGAGGTGCCCGTAGCAGGCCTGCGGAACGAAATAGCCGAGGTAGTCACTGGACAAGCCGACCGTGAACTGCGCCTTGTACCCGCGCTGAATTGCCTGCTGTCGCAGCGCCAACCCAATCTCGACACAAGGCTCGCCGGGTACGAAGTTGATCAGCAAGTCGTCGATCTCGAGCGAATGCAGCACGGTCGTCTTCGGTGCGAAACTCGAAGCGAGCGTCGCAG
>JAVEWL010000418.1:0-5314 GCA_034004565.1 FCB group bacterium
GGAGTCATAGTAAGGATGGGAGGCAAGAAAGGCAGTTCTTTGAGTCTTTGTGGCTTGGTGGTGATCTTACTTCTTCATCCTGTGCATCCTGCCAATCCTGTTATCCTGTCAAAAAAGGAACACCCCCAAGTCATGAAGCCGACTTGGGGGTGCCACAGGTAATTTATGCCGGGGCGGCGGTGACTTTGGCGGGGAGGACCCGCTCGACGACCTCGGCCACGGCACGGTTGAAGACTTCGGGGGAGTAGTGGTCGGCGATAACCTCGCGGCCTTTGGCTTCCATGGCGGCGCGGAGCTCGGGGTTGCGGATGAGCTCGATGCAGCCTTCGGCGAACTCCTCGTCGGTCTTGCCCAGCCAGACGGTATCGCGGTGATGCAGGTGATCGTGGAAGCCGCGGAGGCCGTGTTCGCTCAGCGCGACGGTGCGGCCAAACGAGAGGGACTCGAGCACCTTGATGTTGGTGCCGGCGCCCTGGTAGATGGGCGCGAGCGTGAAGGTGGCGCGGGCGTAGGCGTCGTTGAGGTCGTCGACGAAGCCCACGGGCTCGACGCCAGGATGCTTGCCCCAGCGCTCGCGGCGTTCGGGCGTCATGCTTTGTCCGACGATCTCGAAGACGGCTTCCGGACACGCCTCGCGCACACGCGGCCAGATGCGTTCAACGAAGCGATCGATGCCTTCGCTGTTGGGCGCCCAGCCGAGTTCGCCGACGAAGAGCAGGCGCGCGGGATCCTGTGCGACGGCGGGACGGTTCGCGGGCCGATCCTTCTTCCAGGGGTACGCGATGTTCGGCAGCACAATGCAATTGTCCATGCCGATGGTGGCGGCGTCTTCATCGCTGGCGGACCAGAGGTACGTGAACTGGCGCAGGGCCTGGCGGCAGAGGCGCTCAACGAGGCGCATGGACAAGTTGCTGCCGACACGGCCGCCGAGGCCCGGCCAGGGCTGATCGGTGAGCATGGATTCGAGCAGGCGCCAGTCGATGTCGTCAACGTCGACCAGCACGGGCACGTCACGCACGGCGTCGAGGCCGACATACATCGCCGTGCGCAGGTAGCGCGATACGACGAGGTCGTAGGTGCCGTCCTGGGTCTTCTCGATCATCCAGTCGCGGGTCTTTTCGTCGGCGAGGTACGCGCCCTTGCGACGGGCGAGGGTCTTGGCGATGTTGCCGCCGAAGGGTCCGGGCAGCACTTTCGCGGCGGTGTTCCAGGGTTCGGCGCGGCGGCCGTAGCGGATGATGGCGTGGCCCGCTACGCTGAATCGGGTGTCGCCGAGGCATTTCTTATAGGGATCGCCTTCGAACAGCTCGTGGTTGCCGATGAGAAAGAGGTCCACTTCGCCGAAGGCGCTCAGCGCTTCCATGAGGAGCGTGCTGCGCTGGGCGTTGCCGTTGCGCGAATAGGGTACGGGTACGTTCGTGGTGACGAGCAGAATCCTCAACGCTTAATCTCCAAGGTTCAACAAGGCCATTTCTCGCACGGCGGGCAGGCGTGCGGCGATTCGGTTGCGCAGGTCGGCGCGCCGGGGCAACACCGACAGCAGGAACGAGGATAACGCTTCGGGATCAAGCGCTTGTTCCGGTTCGATGGTGATGCCGTCGAGGCCGAAATGCTCGAGAAGCCCTTCAAACTTGCCTAAATACGGAATGCATGCCACGGGCACTTCGCTGCCGAGCGCGGCAATGGCGAGGTGCATGCGCGACGTGAGTACCAGATCCATTTGCGCTGCCGCGGCCTTCATTTCGGCGGCGGTGATGTCCGCGGGAAGCACGGCGGCGCGGTCGCCGAAGGTGGACGCGAGACGCTGCATGAGATCGCGGCCGGCGCGCAGGTCGGAGCCGTACCCGGGCACGTCGCGGCGATCGTGCGGCATCACGACGACGGAAAGCTCGGGCATCGCGGCGCGGACGCGGTTGAGCGCCTCGGCGAACGAGGTGGCCACGCGCGATACCGCTTCGTCGGAGTCGATGCCGAAGGCGTGCGCGGCGATGTTGACGCCGAGGACGACGCGGCCGTTCTCCTTTTCGGCGCGCACCCATTGGCGGAGCGGCCCGAGGCGTTGCGAATCGGTGTCGGGCGTCAGGAGAAACGCGACGTCCGCGACTGGCGTTGCCTTGACGCCGGCTTCCTCCTGGAAACGGCGATAGGAAACGGGGTCGCGCACGAAGACCTTAACCTTCGACGGTAGCTTGCGGAATTCGGCGACGATCGACGGATCGGCCGCGTGGCTCCAACTGAAGCCGAGCAGGCGCGCGTCGAGGCCCAAGCCCGCGGCAATGCGCAGCAGCGCGAGCATGCGGACGCTGCGCCAGACGTAGTAGTGGCCGTCCATGACGTCGGCGCCGAGGCAGTAGAAGCCGTCGTAGCGGCTGATGATGCCGTAAAGTTTGAACAAGTTGCCGGTGTCGAGCGAGTAGAGGATGTCGAAGCCGCCGATTTGTTTCTCAACGCCGGGAACGAAGTCCCAATGGGATGCGCCGTCGGGCAGGAGCAGGTCAACCTTTGCGGAACGGTCCTGGCCGAGCACCGAGGTAATCGCGCAGATCATGGCCTCGTCGCCGAGGCTTCCGCCGGTGGGCGCGGGCGGGAGGATGAGCACGCGGCGTACGCGCGAGGGTGTGAGCATGCGGCGTCCCCGCAGCCACGCGAATCCCACGCGCTTGGCTACCGACCTCAACATTGTTCCTGTGGACTGGGGCATAGACTCCTTGCAGCTCTTTTCTTCATGCCACCCCCAAACTCGTTTGGGGGTGCTTAAGGTGCAACATGCAGCGCTTCTAAGCACCCCAAACAAGTTTGGGGGTGGCATATCCTCTAAAGTCATTTCATGCGGTACGGGTTTTCCTTTTCGCCCACCATCCTACCAGCAATCCGGCGAAAAATCCGCCTGCGAGGCCTGCGACCAGCAGGCGTTTGCGCGTGGCTTTGTCAGAGACCTCTTGCAGCAGCGTCTTCTCTTGAACCACCGGCTCGGGCGCAAAAATGTACTGCCCCCGCTCGTCCTTCGCGGCGCGCGCGAGGCGGCCGCCGATGACAAACATCTCGTGCGAGGGGTTACCGGGATCGGTGTTGGACGCGTGTAGCCCGACAAAGCTGTAGGTACACGAGCCGCCGCGCAGGCCGCGGGTTGGTTCGGCGTCGCGCCAGCCGGTGTCGTTGCGGCGCCAGTTTTCGACCCATTCCCAGACGTTGCCGCCCTGGTCGTGGGTGGCGTAATAGGATGACGCGAGCGTGTAGCTGCCCGCTTCGCTCAGGAAGTAGGGCTTGCCGAGCGAGAACTGATTCAGGAAGAAATTCGCGGCGTGCGGGGAGCCGGCCTCGGGCGGAACGTTCTCGGGCGTGGTCCAGGTGCGCACCGGGTAATCGTAATAGCGGCGCTCGCCGTAGAGGGCCGGGTCGAAGTAGGCGGCCTTGTACCACTCGTCCTCGCTGGGGATCCAGAAGAGGGCCTTGGCATTGCGGCGCTGGGGAAGGCGGCCGGGGTCGACGAGTTCGTCGGGGGACTTGGGGAAGGCGCGCGTGTCGTAGGCGCCTTCTGTGTCCGTACCTTCGGTCTTACCGTAATGCAGCCAGTTGGCCATGCGTGCGAGGTCGTACCAGCCGACGTAGACCACGGGGCGGCGCGCCCATTCGGGCTTGGGACGGTATTCGCAGGGGAAGCCTTCACCGATGCGGTCGATGCCGCCGAAGAGGCCGGTGGTCATGTTGGGGTTGTAGAGCCCGTAGGGGTCTTCGGCGGACGCGGCGGCGTTGAGAAACTCGCAGTAGTCTTCGTTGGTGATCTCATACTTGCCGATCTCGAAGACGTAAGGCACAGCCCCGTACCCGTAAACCGGATCGGGTTCATTACCGGCATCGCCGACGGGGACAAAGTCCATGGCCTGGGCCGAGAGGGTGAAGAGGAGAAACACGCCCAGGCCCAGGAAAAATGAGTGGAGCTTTCCCCCCCTACCCCCCCGCAGGCGGGGGGGAAAGAACTCGTGCCCCACCTGCGGAATAGGTTCTTTCCCCCCCGCCTGCGGAATGGGTTCTTTCCCCCCCGCCTGCGGGGGGGGAGGGGGGGTAGGATTCGCCATGGCATTGCA
Organism: FCB group bacterium; assembly: GCA_034004565.1. Lineage (GTDB taxonomy): Bacteria > Hydrogenedentota > Hydrogenedentia > Hydrogenedentales > SLHB01 > JAVEWL01. The sequence continues at coordinate 4,086 of JAVEWL010000418.1, forward strand.
CTCTAAGCCATAAAATGGTTCTTGGGTGAGAAGTCTCATTTCACGCCAACCCTCACCACGCGGAAGCCAACGATGTAGAGTTGCTGGCCGGGGAGTTCGGCGTCGGCATAGTCAATGCGCAGGGCGTAGTCGAACTTGGTGGCGTCGCCGCCGGCGATGGCGCGGCGATCGGCGCCGGCCACGGTTTCGAGCCATTCCATTACGTTGCCGCCCTGGTCATGGGTACCGTAGGGGCTCTTGCCGGACGTGTAGGCGCCGGCGGGCGTGAGGAAAGGCTCCGGCGCCGCCCAGCGTCCGTCGAAATAATTCGCGGCGTCGGAAGTACCCGGCGGCGCGACGCATTTCGGTTTGGCGTCCGTCCTCACCGGGTATTGCCAGTACCCCGCGTTGTCTTTCTTCTGGGGATCGTAATACGCCGCCTTGATCCACTCGTCGACGGTGGGGAGGACGTATCGGGCGTTCTTACCGCGAGCGGGTTGCGGGGAGGTCATGTCGTAAGCGCCGTCTTCGGTGTTGCCGCCGTGGAGCCAGTTGCAGAAGCGGGCGCAGTCGTGCCAGGAGACGTAAACGACGGGAAGCTGCTCATACCCGGCGATGGGCTTGTATTGGAAGCGGCCCTGGTCCTGGCTGCGCTCGATGCCGCCGAAGAGGCCGGTGGCCATGTTGATGTCGTACAGAGCGTAGGGGTCTTCCTGCGCGGCGACGGCGTTGAGGAATTCGGCGTATTGGGCGTTGGTGACTTCGGTGGCGGCCATTTCGTAAGCGTAGGCGACGGCGCCCCTGTTGTTCTGGGGGCAGGCCGGATTGCCGGGATTGCCCACGGGGACGTACGAGAGTTCAAGCGCGTGGGCGGCGAAGGGGGAAAGTAAGGCAACGAAAACGATCGCATTTATCCCCATCAGCCAACTCACTCGGGTCATGCCACCTCCAAACTTGTTTGGGGGTGCTTCAAGCCTAAGGGGAAAACCCAGAATCGTCGCCCAAAACATTAAGCACTCCCAAACAAGTGTGGAGGTGGCATGACCATAGGGGCGATTTGAAGTGACAAGCGTCTTGCGGCACAGGAATGGCGGCGATTCCTCGGAGCGGGTGGATGTGGTCATACCCTTCCTCACCTTGCGGGACTGCCGGCCGTGATCAGACGGTCCAGGCGTGCGGGATGAGGGCGCGGCCGGCGCGGTCCTTGCGCTCGGCGAGGGCGCTCAGGGCGTTGCTCTGGATCTGGTACA
>JAVEWL010000419.1:0-5311 GCA_034004565.1 FCB group bacterium
CCGATCTCATGGCCATCGGCGGGTATGCCGAAATGTTGCTCCTCTCGGTAACCAAGGATTCGTCCCAGCATAGCGACGTACTCGAGATTATCTCGGTCGTGGATCGAGGCACCGCCCTCGTGCGCCAGTTGCTCACCTTTAGCCGGCGCAAGGAACCCAAACTCGACGATCTCGACCTCAACGCAACCGTTGCGTCCCTGATACGCCTCCTCGAACGCACCCTGGGAAAGGACATCACACTCGTTTCGACCCTATCCGAAAGCCTTCCGCTAATCCGCGCCGACATGAGTCAGATGGAACAGATTGTCATCAACCTGGCCGTGAACGCGCGCGACGCCATGCCAAAAGGCGGCGTACTCCATATCGAAACAAAAGCGGTGCGGCTCGATGCAAACCATCCCGCGCTGCAGGGCGCGCGCGCGCCGGGGCACTACGTCAAGCTGAGCGTGTCCGACACCGGCACCGGAATGACCGAGGAAGTGCGCTCACGCATCTTCGAACCCTTCTTCACCACCAAGCAGGAAGGTCAGGGCACCGGACTTGGACTCGCCACGGTGTACAGCATCGTGGAAGACCACCGCGGCATCATCCAGGTCAGTTCCGAACCGGGCCACGGCACCACCTTTCACATCTTCCTGCCCGCGCCCCCACAGGGCATCGAGGACGAAGAGTCGCACGGCGCATCGGCGGCCATCCGGATGGGCAGCGAGACCGTCCTCCTCCTGGAAGACGATCCCGTCCTGCGCGAGATGACCTCCGAAGCCCTCGAAGCCTTCGGATACCGCGTCCTCACCGCGGACGGAATTAAACAGGCCGTGGCCGTCCTCGAAGACAACGAGCACGATATCGACCTTCTGGTAGCCGACGTCGTGCTACGCGACACCTCCGGACCGGCCGCCTACGAACAACTCAAAGCCCTTACACCGGGGTTGCGCGTACTGTTCATATCCGGCTTCTCCCGAAACGTCGTCACCGCATACGGCCTGCCCTACGACGCCCTCCTCCTCGAGAAGCCCTACTCGCTCACCAGCCTCACCAGCGCAGTACGCAAAGCCCTTAACGGCGACCGCCGCGAAGAAGAAACCCGCACCGCGGATCACTGACGGAAAACAGGGACTGTTCCATTTTCCATGGCCGCAATCAACGACGGTCAGCTTTCCACTACCCGGAGCGCCACCAGCTTCCGCACACCCAAACCGGAAAATGAAAACTGTCCCTGCTTTCCCCAACCGCCCAAATGAAGCCACAGCGCCATCCGTCGTCTGATACTCTTGAACGGCGTCCGGTATCAATGCTATCTCCATACCGACCGGCGTCATACCGTCAACAACAGGACAACACCCGATGACCAGACGAACCATCGACCTCCGCTCCGACACCGTGACGCGCCCCACACCCGGCATGCGCGAAGCCATGGCCTGGGCCGAGGTCGGCGACGACGTCCTGGGCGACGACCCGACCGTCAATGCCCTCCAGCATCACGTCGCGCGCCTGCTCGGCAAGGAAGCCTCCCTGTTTGTTCCCACCGGCACGATGGCCAACCTCCTGGCCGTCCTGGCCCAGACGCGCCCGGGCGACTCCGTTCTCCTCCACGAAGACGCCCACCCCTTCAACTACGAATCCGGCAACCTCGCGATGGTGGCAGGCGTGCAGGCGCGCCCCCTGACGGGCCCCTACGGCATCCTCTCCGCCGAAGACGTCTTCAAAGGCATCGTCTCCGGCGCGGACCACCACCACTCCCCAACCACCCTCGTCGCCATCGAAAACACCACCAACCGCGGCGGCGGCGCCATCTACCCCATCGAGACGGCCGCCGCCATCGCCGCCGTGGCCCGCGATCGAGGCCTGCGCGTCCACTGCGACGGCGCCCGCCTCTTCAACGCCGTCGTCGAAACCGGCATACCCGCCGCGGAATACGCACGCCACGCCGACACGGTCTCCTTCTGCTTTTCCAAAGGCCTGGGCGCCCCGGTCGGCTCCATCCTCGCCGGCGACGCCGACACCATCGACCGCGCCCACCGCTTCCGCAAAATGCTGGGCGGCGGCATGCGCCAGGCCGGTATCCTCGCCGCCGGAGCCCTCTACGCCCTCGAACACCACGTCGAGCGCCTACGCGACGACCACGCCCGGGCCCACCGCTTCCGCGACATGCTCATGGACATCCCCGGAATCGCCTTCCCCCTGCCCTCCCCCACGAACATCATCTACCTGGAAGTCGCCGACGCCCGCGAGGTCCGCGATCGCCTGGCCGCGGAGGGCGTGGCCGTGCTCACAACGGGATTGCGCCGAATAAGGGCCGTGTTCCACCTGGACGTGTCCGACGAAGACCTGGAACGAGTTATCGACGCCTTTCGCCGGGCGGTCCCATCGTCGTGAATCCTTGAAATTATTGCGTTTGGCGCTGGTCACCTGTTAGGATCGCGCGGATCGTGCGGAGCCAAGGCACCTCCGGATACCAGGCATAGGGCCAAGCCCGCACCACATTAAACGGACTCTGTGGAGAAGGTAAGAATGCACAAGACTCTCGCGGCTTTGTTGACGGTAACGCTGTATCTGGGACTGCAGATGGCGGCGAGCGCCCAGTGGACCTGGACGCCGGAAACCAAGCGCTGGATTAACGTCAAGCGTCTGCCGAAAGAAACCGCGGAACTGCAATTGGAGTACGCGCGCAGCGTCATGCTCGAAGGCGACTACAAGAAAGCTCTGCGCGAAACCGACAAGTTCGAAGACTATTACGCCGATTCGCCCATGGCCGACCAGAACCAGTTCCTCCGCGGCGACGTTCGCCTCCAGCAAGGCAAGCTCGAACAGGCCGCCAAGGAATACCAGCAGGTCGTCTCGAAACACCCCGATTCCCCGATGTTCAACGAAGTCATCGCCAAGCAATACGAAATCGGCGACCACTTCTACGAGAAGGGCCAGAAACGCGAGCAGCGCCGCTTCGGCCTCTTCGCCAAGGCGCCCTACAAGAAAGCCATCGACGTCTACGGCATGGTCATCGAAAACCAGCCCTTCACCGCCGAGGCCGCCCAGGCCCAGTACAAGCTCGGCTTGTGCCACTTCGCCCGCGATGAATACGTCGAGGCCGCATTCGAATACCGCCGCGTCGTCGAAGACTACGCCAGTTCCGATTGGGTCGACGAAGCCAGCTACGGCCTCGCCCAGACCTATTACACCTCGTCGCTGCCCCCCGACTACGACCAGACCCCCAGCAAGCTCGCCATCGACGCCATCGACGAGTTCAAGGCGCGCTTCCCGGGCGACGAGCGAGTAGCCGATCTTGACGCGAAACGCACCGAGATGCGCGAGCGAATCGCGAAGCAGCGCCTCCAAACCGCCAGGTTCTACGAAAAACGCCGCGACTTCACCGCCGCGCGCCTCTATTACGACGTGGTGGCCGAACAGTTCGGAGACACCAACTCCGCCCAGGACGCCAAGGCATGGCTGGAAGCCAATCCGTTGAACCGCGACGATCCCTCGTCCTTCATCTTCCCGGAAACGAAGCAGGGCTCGTAACGGCTCGGAATAGCCGCATAGTTCGGAGGGGAATTGCGCCGATGAAGACGCGTGTGCTAGGAGCGGGGCTGTTGCTCGGACTGCTGGTCGTGGGCGCGGGCTGCGGATACTCAACCCGCAGTTCGCTCGACGAACAGTACCAGACCATCGCCGTGCCGGCCTTCCAGAATCTCAGCAAGGAATACGACGTCCAGGCACCGCTCACCAACGCCGTCATCCGAAAGTTCAACGCGGACGGACGCCTCCAGGTGACCGATCGGGAACACGCCGACCTCCTCCTCGAGGGCGCCGTGATCGATTACCGCCTGAAGGGCCTCACCTACGACCAGAACGACGCCGTCACGCAGTTCCTACTCGTCGTCCTCGCCGGCGCCCGCCTCACCGACCTCAAGACCGGTAAGGTCCTCTGGGAAGACCGCGAACTCGCGGGCGAAACCAGCTTCTACACCCGCGCATCCGGCCAGTCCTCCGACCGGCTCCGCGGCAACGCCGAAGCCTTCCTGCCCAGCGTCCGCTCCTTCCCCACCGAGGAAGAGAACCGCGGCGCATCGGAAGCCCTCGAGCAGTTGGCCTCGGATATCCTGTACCGCACCATCGAGCCGTGGTAGATTGAATCTTCGGGAGTAAGGCCGTGATCGTCTCAGAATTCGTCGACGCGCTCGGCTCAACTCCCCTTTCGAGCGTCTACCTCTTCTGCCCATTCAAAGGCCCCAAGGCGAAAGAACCGTCCTTCGAGCCCCTCCTGGCACAGCGCGCCGTCGACCGCGCAGGCGCCGTCCTCGTGGATCCCAGCCTGCGCGATCTCGCCTACAACGCCTACTACGCCGACGAGGCCGACTCCGCCGAAATCGCCTCCGTCGCCATGACCTATCCCTTCCTCGCCGAGCGCCGTGTCATTGTCGTCTACAACGCCGAGCACTACGAATCGGAAGCCGCCGCCAAGCCGATCCTGAGGTACCTCGATTCCCCCTCCGAAACCACCGTGCTCCTCCTCGTCGCCGCCCGCACAGACAAACGCTCGAAGTTCTACAAGGCCTGCGAGCGAAACGGTACCATCGTCGAGTGCCCCGAACTGCGCGACCACGAACTCATGCTCTGGATCAACAACGAGGCCCGCGCCCGCGGCAAAACCGTCGAACCCGCCGCCATCGAGGCCATCATCGGCCGCGCCGGCAAGCATCTCAGCGACGTCAACAACGCCGTCCAGCTCGTCTGCTCCTACATCGGCGACGAATCCACCGTCCGCGAGAAACACGTCCACGCCGCCTGCGCCGACGTCGCCGAAGAGGAAATCTGGACCTTCACCGACGCCATCGCCGCCTCGAATACCCAGGAAGCCATCCGCGTCCTGCGCCAGCTCATCGACCTCGGCAAAAGCGAATTCGAGATCATGGGCATGATCAACTGGCTCCTCAAAAGCGCCTACGCCGTCGCCGCCGGAAACGGACCCGAGTTCCGCATCTCCCCCTTCGTCGCCCGCAAAGTGGCCCCCCTCGCCGAAAAGCTCGGCCTCGAAAAGATCCGGGCCGCATTCACCCTCTGCATGGACACCGAAATCCTCTTCCGCACCACCGGCGTCAAGCGCGCCCTCGCCCTCGAACTCCTCGTCATCAAGCTCGCCGCCCCCCGCCAGACCCGCCGCCCCGCCGCCCGCCGCTAGCCAAACCCATCCCCGTCCTTATTGGCCCCCTTTGGTCCCATAGGCCCCCTACCGAATTGGAGAGGGCAAGGTTAATCGTAACGCTGACCTCCAGGTCGGTCTTCAGACAAAAGGGCCGAGCGAAGCGAGGCTTCC
>JAVEWL010000420.1:0-5296 GCA_034004565.1 FCB group bacterium
GAGAAGTCCGGCTGAAGCCGACTGTTTCAGGAAGGTTAGAGCCGGCGATCCCCCCTGCTGAAGCAGGGGGCAAAGGTCAAAAGCCCGCTGAAGCGGGCTGTGTAGCCCTGGAAGCGAAACTGGGGAGCACTGAGGCGAACTGGGGGTGACATCGCAATGGGGCGGGGTGGCGTGGTAAGATCGGCGGCTTGGAGAGTTTACCGTAATTTGGCTGCTGTTGGGCGCAATCGGCACCTTCTTTTGAGGGTGTTTTGTATCTGGGAGTGGGAATCGGATGAGAGCGAGTTTGGAGGCGCTGATTCGCGAGGCGTTGGCCGAGGACGTGGGGCAGGGCGATGTTACGACGGACTCGACGGTCGATGCGGGCTCGCGTTGCCGGGCGGTGCTGACGGCAAAGCAGGACGGTGTGTTGAGCGGGATTTCGGTGTACCGTGTGGTTTTTGATGTGCTGGATACGGGCATCGCGAAATGGTCTTCGCTGGGGGACGGCGAGGCGTTTGCGGCGGGCGGCGCGGTTGCGAGTTTTGAGGGCAATACGCGGGCGGTGTTGACGGGGGAGCGTGTGGCCCTGAATTTTGTGCAGCGGCTGTCGGGGATTGCCACGCTCACGTCGAAGTTTGTGAAGGCGGTAAACGGCACGGGCGCGCGGATTTGCGACACGCGCAAGACGACGCCGTTGCTGCGCCGGCTGGAGAAGGACGCGGTGGTCCACGGCGGCGGGACGAACCATCGCTTCGCGCTGTTCGACGGGGTGCTGATTAAGGAAAATCACATAGTGGGCGCGGGCGGCATTGCGGAGGCGTATCGCCGGGCGGTGCAGGGCACGCACCACTTGATGCGGGTGGAAGTGGAAGTGACGAACCTGGAAGAGTTGGACGAGGCGCTCGATGCGGGCGCGGACGCGATTCTTCTGGACAACATGGATTTGGAGCAGATGCGGGAGGCGGTTGAGCGGACGCGCGGTACGAAGACGATTCTCGAGGCGAGCGGCAACATGACGCTGGAACGGGTTCGCGCGGTGGCGGAGACGGGTGTACATGTAATCTCGGTGGGCGCGTTGACGCATTCGGCGCCGGCGATCGACCTGTCGTTGAAGATCGCCAATGTCTGAGCAACGACATACGCCGTTGACGGTGCCGCACCTGAACACTCGGGTGATTGGGCGGCGCATCTTCGTTTTGGACGAAGTGGATTCGACGAACAATTACGCGCTTCGCCTCGGCGGCGAGGGCACGGTGATCGTGGCCGACCGGCAGACGGGGGGGCGCGGACGCCAGGGGCGGGTTTGGCACAGCGCGGGCGGGATGGGTCTGTGGTTCAGCATTGCGCTGGAAGGGTTGGTGCCGGGGATCGCGTTTGCGGCGCCGTTGAGCGTGCGCGATGCGTTGCGGCCGCGTGTGCAGGCGGATTTGAAGTGGCCGAACGACGTGCTCATCGGCGGGCGCAAGGTGTGCGGCATCCTGGTGGAGCACCGCAACGGCGTGACGGCGCTGGGTATCGGGATCAACGTGCACCATCGTCCGGAGGACTTTCCGGAGGAGTTGCGCGAGACGGCGGCGTCGATCGAGGCGGCCACGGGACTGACGTTTACGCGCACGAAGGTGCTGCGGGACGTGTTGACCGATCTGGATGCAAAGGTTAAGGTATTACGCGAGGGGGGGTACGAGGGGATTCGCCAGGCCTGGGCGGACGCGTGCTGCGTGTTGGGCCGGCAGATTCAATGCGGCGACACGCTCGGCATCGTGGACGAGATTGATGCGCACGGCGCCCTCATTGTGACCACTCCTCACGGCAGCCGGCGGATTGTGGCGGGCGAGATTGAGCCGGCCTGACCATTTTCGATTTTGGATTTTCGATTTTAGATTTGGGAAGCCACTTCTCAGGGACCTGTGAAAAGATGCTGCTTGTTATCGATGCGGGGAATTCGCATACCGTGGTGGGGCTCTTTGAGGGGGCCGAGCTGCGGGTGGACTGGCGTCTGGTGACGGGGTACCGGACGGCGGACGAGTTGCGGGTGTTGTACGTGTCGTTGTTGCAGCAGGCGGGGGTGGAGCCTTCGCAGGTAAACGGGTGCTGCATCTCGAGCGTGGTGCCGCAGTTGAACACGGCGTTGCAGGAGTTGAGCCGGGTCGCGTTCGGCGTCGAGCCGCTGATGGTGGGGCCGGGGGTCAAGACGGGGCTTGTGATCCAGGTGGACAACCCGAAGGAAGTGGGCGCGGACCGTATTGTGAACGCCGTGGCGGCGCTGGAAGAGCACACTGGGCCGCTGATCGTGGTGGATTTCGGGACGGCGACCAATTTCGATGTGGTATCGGAAAAGGGCGAGTACCGAGGCGGCATTATCGTGCCGGGGATCAACATCTCGGCGGACGCGCTCTTCGAGAAGTGCGCGAAACTGCCGCGGGTGGACGTGGTTCGGCCTGCGACGGTGATCGGGCGCGATACGGTGGGCTGCATTCGGTCGGGGTTGACGTTTGGCTATGCGGATATGGTGGACGGGCTGATTGCGCGGATGTCGGAAGAGATGCGCGCGAAGCCGAAGGTCATCGCCACGGGCGGTCTTGCCGCGCTAATCGCGGAGATCACGAAGAGCATCGATGTGGTGGATCCGCTACTTACGCTGAAGGGGCTGCGGACCATCTTTCTGAAGAATGAGAGGGCCGTTGTGTGAGCCTGTCGAGGTGGGCGGCCGGGGTAATGCTCTCGCTTGCCTTGCCGGTGCTGGCGGCGTGCGGGGATCGGCCCGCGCCGCCGCCGGGGAAGCCCGCGCAGGGATCGGCCGCGGCTCCGGGCAAGGACAAGGCGCTCATGCGCAGCCGGACGAATGTGTACCTGTACGATTCGGCGAGTGCGACGGAGGGCGGGACCGAGAATCCGCGCTTCGAGGTGCGCGACGTCGAGGTGGTGCTGGATCAGAAGGGCGCGTGGTCGTTCGAGAACGCGCTGGCCATTATATACGGGAGCGACGGTTCGCAGACGGAGCTTCGGGCGGGGCGCATCGAGGTGGACCGGAATCAGAATCGGGCGAAGTTGACGGGCGGCGTGAAGATGACGATGGGCGCGCGTTCGGTAGAGCTTCAGGATTTCGATTGGCTGGGCGAGGAGCGGGTCGCAAAATCGGACAACCCGGTGGTGCTTCGCGACGGCGAGAACGAGATTCAGGCGAAGCGGATGCGCTACGATCCCGACAGCAAGATGCTGATCCTGGAAGAGTTCACGGCGAAGTTGGCCTACCAGAGGAGTGAGGAACAGTGAAACGGATTCTTTGCACGGTGCTGCTGGCCGGCTGGGCGCTGGCCGCGGCGGGGCAGGAGAGCGGGGGGGAACCTTCGAACTTCCGATTCCTCAACGCCGACGGCGCCAGCCTCGAGCTGAACTTCGAGACGGGTGTCATCGAGAAGATCCACGGTCCAGCCGAATTGGAGCTTATTCCGTCGGATCCTTCGAGCCCGCCGATGGTCGTGAAGGGCAACGAGATTACGTTCCGTTATGCGGAGGGCAATTCAGAGCCGGAGGTGCTGGTGCTGGTTGGGAACGTCAGCGTGAGCCATCCGCGGGGCAACATTCTCGCGGACAACGGCGAATGGAACCGGCGCACGGGCAACCTGGTGTTTGAAGGCAAGCCAGCCACATTGAAGCTCAAGGAAGGCGGCGACCTGATCGCGCAGAAGATCACGTTCAACATGGATACGGGCCAAATGAGCGCCGAGGGCGGGTTCCAGCTTCGCAAAGTGCCGCTGTCGGGTATGTCGGGCACGCCGGGGGCGAGTTCGAAGGAGCAGAGCGCGTATCTGCTGACGGCGAAGGATGTGACGGATTGGCCCACGCTGATCGGCGGTGTGAAGAAGCAGGCGGCGGCGGACGGGCCTTCGCCGGGCAAGCAGATCATGGCGCAATTTGACCCGGCGTTGCGCAAGCAGTTCAGCAACGTGGTGGACGACAAAGCGCCGAATGCGTCGACGCAGAGCGAGCTGGTAAAGGCGCTCAATAAGGCGTTGAAGGCGAAGTCGCTGTACGACGCCGAGGCGTGGAAGGGCGTCGAGCTTCCCGCGGACGCGCAGGAACTGGCGAAGAAGGAAGAGCGTTCGGCGGAGGAAGTGGTGAAACTGAACCGCCGTCTTATCGAGGCGGCGTATCCCGGCGCGATCGCGCCGAAGAGCTAATGGAAAGACGGGGCATACGGCGTGTCGGATAAGGGAAACGCACTGCTGCGCACCGATAACCTGGTGAAGCAGTTCAAGCGGCGCGAGGTCGTTCGGGGCGTCTCGATCGAGCTTCACGCGGGCGAGGTTGTGGGCTTGCTGGGACCGAACGGGGCCGGCAAGACGACCACGTTTCGCATGACCGTGGGCATGCTGCGTCCGACGACGGGGTCCATCTGGTTTAACGGGCGCGAGGTGACGCACCTGCCGATGTACCAGCGGGCTCGCGAGGGGATGGCGTATTTGCCGCAGGAGCCGTCGGTGTTCCGCAAGTTGACGGTGCGGCAGAACCTGCTGGCGGTGCTCGAGTATTTGCCGCTGAGCCGCAAGGAACGCGAGCAGCGCGCGGATGCGTTTCTGGACGAATTGGGCATTGCGCATGTGAAGGACAGTCCGGCATACACGCTTTCGGGCGGGGAACGGCGGCGCACGGAGATTTGCCGCGCGCTGGTGACGGAGCCGAAAGCGTTTCTGCTGGACGAACCGTTCGCGGGGATCGATCCGATCGCCGTGGCCGATTTGCAGGCGACGGTGGCCGCGCTGAAGAACCGCGGCATCGGCGTGCTGATCACGGACCACAACGTGCGCGAGACGCTCGAGATCACAGATCGCGCGTACATCATCAGCGAGGGCAATATCGTGGTTGCCGGCACTTCGCGGGAGATTGCGGAGAACCCCATCGCGCGCAGCACCTACCTGGGCGAACGTTTCCGGATGGATTTCGATTGAAGGACAGCCTGGAAAACGGGGACTGTTCCACTTTTGATGAGCTCAAGCCTACTTCCGAAGCCCCCACTTTGCCTTTGCCCATACAGTCGATCAGTCCCACTGACCAAAAGTGGAAACTTTCCCCGCTTTCCGGGAAGGGGAATGGGAGCTATGAGAGTCATGGGAAGGATGGGAGTTATGAAATGCCCATTGCGTCTTGATTCATTGGGATTGTTGGCTTTGGCGGAAAGCGGGGACAGTGGGGCTGTTGAAAAAAGCGCTTGACTAATGCGAGCTAGTTTGATATAAATGTATGTCGCATTAGGGGGGAGCGCCATGCAGACGCGTAAAGACCGCCGGCAAGAAGATTTGTTCGTCGCCTCGCC
>JAVEWL010000421.1:0-5290 GCA_034004565.1 FCB group bacterium
TGAGTCTTTGAGCCTTGGTGGTGATCTTGCTTTTTCTTAATCTTGTCCATCCTGAAAATCCTGTTATCCTGTCAAAAAAACAAACACCCCCAAGCCATGAAGCCGGCTTGGAGGTGCCACAAAGTCTTCCGGGGAGGCACGGAGAAGCGCTTCCCGTTGTTGGTTATCAGGGCGCGGGGGTGACGCCGAGGAACTGGATCATCAGCACCACGAAGAGCGAGGTGACGGTGGTCAGAATCAGCGAGAACACGAGCGCGGCGCGGATGACCTTCGTTTCTTCGCCGATCCGGTCGATGGCGGCCGCGGCGTTTTGCAGTTTCGCGGGGGAGATGACGCTGGCGAGTCCCCCGCCGAAGGCAAGGCCGGCCGTGATCAGGATCATGCCTTCGACCGACATGCCGAGGTTCTTGGCGGTGGTGAGGGTGTACTTGCCGAACATGGCGATGGTCGAAGCTTCGCTGCCGCTGAGGAAGCCGCCGAACAGGCCGATGAACGCGACCACGCCCCCGTAGGCGCCCTGGAAAAAGCCGGCGGAACTGTCGGCCAGGATCTGCACCATGCTGGGTGTGGCGAATTTGCCCGCGGTCATATCGAAGCCGGACATGTTCATAACTTCGCCGATGGCGAAAAAGATGGCGGCGGAGAACACGGGCCGCGGCGCGCGCTTGAACCAGACGCTGAACGTGTCCCTAATCTGCGCGCCCGTGGGGCGGATGAAGAGGGCGGACAGGAAGGTGCTCACGAAGATCCACGTGTAGGCCTGCCAGAGAAGGCGCGTATCGAGGGGTTTGCCGTCGGCCGTGAGGCCCAGGATGGGCATCTTCATCTCGCGGTAGAGCCAATTAAACGAAGCCTGGGGCAGGTTCAGCGCGAGGATCAAAACCACGAGCAACAGCCAGGGCGTCGACGCGCGTAGGAGCGAGTAGCCGCGCTCGTATTCCAACTCTTCAGGGGCGAGCTGGCTCTTGTCGAAGAGGCGGCCCTGCGCGATTTTGACGTAGAGGGCCATGACCGCAATCACGGCGGCGCCACAGGCGATACCGGTAAGGACCACGAGGTTGTCGTAACGGTTGGTGAAGTAAGCCACGACGGCGATGACGGCGCCGGTGAGCAGGCAGGGGAACCAGCCTTCTCGAATGCCTTTGCCTTTGCCGACGATCCACAGCATGCAGAAGCCGATAAGGGTGGATACGACGGGCAGGAACCAGTAGAAGATCATGCCCGCCTCGTGCAGGCTGATCTCGTTGCCTTTGCCCAGGAAGCTGTTGGCGATGTCCACGAACACGACGATCGGCGCGCCGAGCAGGGCGTAGGTGCACAGGGCGTCGTAGCCGATGGCGGGCAGCGCGATGGCCACGTAGGTCGAGTAGCCCATTGCCACCAGGATCGGCGGCAGCAGGGATACCGGCGTGGCGCCCACGGCGACCATCAGCGTGCCGAAGCCGATATTGAGCATCATCACCTGCGCGCCGCTGTGGTTGCCGGCGATGCTCTTGATGAAGATGATGACGCGCTTGAGGGCCCCGGTCTTTTCCATGAAGGCCATTTGCAGGAGCGAGGCCGCCACGATGAGCGACACCGCGAAGGACCGGATAAACCCGGCCGCGGTCGAGCGCATCACGACCTCGAACGAGGTGTGGAAAAAGAAGATGCTGACCAGGGCGATGGCGACCCATCCGACGATACCGCTGATGTCGGCGGGTTTCTTGAAGACGGTCAACATGCACAGAATGATGACAATAGGCAGCAACGTCAGAATAAGCGACATGAGACGGTTCCCCTTACGCCCAAGTTCTCCCCAAAATGCCCATGCGGAGCAGTATTCTACCGATTGTCAATAGAGATGGCAAGAGCGGCGGGCCATGGGTCTTAGAGGCCTTATGAGAGTCCCCTCCGGCCCATAAGACCTATAAGACCCAAAAGACCCATTTGCTCTCATGTGCGGGATGAGCGTAGTTGTGTATAGTGTCGCGCGTTTGGCATTGGCGGGTAGCACGAATGGCCGAGGAGCCCAGGTGAAATGAAAGCGTTTTATTGCGTTGGTACCCATTGGGATCGGGAGTGGTACGAGCCGTTTCAGGAATTTCGGATGTGGCTTGTGGAACTCATCGACGGGCTGCTCGATCTGATGGAGAAGGAGCCGGAATTCCGGGTATTTCACCTGGACGGCCAGACGATCGTTATTGAAGACTACCTGCGGGTGCGGCCGGAGCGCCGCGAGCAGTTGCTGAAGTTCATGCACGAAGGCCGGATCGCGGCGGGACCCTGGTACAACCTGCCGGACGAGTGGCTGATTTCGGGCGAAAGCTTCGTGCGCAATCTCATGAAGGGCCGTCGAATCTGCCGCGACCTGGGCGTAACGCCGCTCAATTTCGCGTATACGCCGGACCAGTTCGGGCACATCGCGGCGCTGCCGATGATCATGGCCGGGTTCGGGCTCGAGGCCGGCATTATCTGGCGCGGCACGCAGGACGAGAATTATCCGGGGCACTTCGTGTGGGTCGGCCCGGACGGCAGCCGCATGGTCACGACAAAGCTCGTCGACAAAGGGTCGTACGCCGATTTCGATTTCCTGGCGCGGCGTCCGATCATGGAAGCGGGCTTCTCGGACGAAAGTTTCAAGGAACACTTCGAGCCGTATATCGAGTTGGTGAAATCGCGCACGCCGTCGCCGGTGTACATGCTGCTCGATGCGATCGATCACCAGGCGCCGGATCCGAGCATGCTGCGCATGGTGCGTGAGATCAAGAAGCGCTATCCGAAGGTGGATCTCAAGTGGGGACGCCTGGACGAGTACGCGGCGGAACTCCTCAAGCACAAGCACCTGTTCGAGGAGCGGACGGGCGAGTTGCGCGAACCCGCGCGCGACGCGAAGCGGGTCGGTCAATACCTCATCGTACACACGATATCGTCGCGCTACCCCATCAAGCAGAGCAACGATCGCTGCTCGGCGTTGATGGAGAAGTGGGCGGAGCCGTACGCGCTGATGCAGGCGATGGAGGGCGGCAGTCCCATCCTGCGCTACCTCGACCTCGCCTGGGAATACCTCTTGAAGAACCACCCGCACGACTCGATCTGCGGGTGCAGCATCGACCAGGTCCACCGCGACATGGTCTACCGCTTCGACCAGTGCCGGCAGATCGCGGACGGCGTGGTGCGCCGCGCGGTGGCGGAACTGGGCAAGGCCGACGAGAAGGAAGATTCGCTGCGCAACCTTGTCGTGCACAATCCGCTGCCGTTTGCGCGCAAGGGCGTGTTCGAGATTTCGGTGCCATTCCCCGCGAACTGGCCGCACGCATATGTGGACGGTCTGGGCACGGGCGAGCGCCTGAACAAGTTCCTGCTGCTGGACGCGGAAGGCAATCGCGTGCCGTTCCAGATGCGCGGCATCGACCGCGGCCTCGAGCATGCCCGGCTGAAGAGCAATGGGCGCAAGCAGGCGGCCTGTGGCGACACGTATCACCTGGCGGTCGAGATGGAACTGCCCGCGTGCGGCTACACCGGCCTGAAACTCGAGCCGACCGAAGAGGCCACGCGCAATTACGGTTCGCTGCGCGAAGGGCCGATGACGGCCACGAACGAATTCTTCACGTTCGCAATGAATCCAAACGGCACGGGAGACCTGTGGCACCACGACAGCGACGTGGACTACAGCGACCTCTTCCTTTACGAAGACAGCGGCGACGCGGGCGACGGCTGGACGCGTGGTCCCATCGTGGCGGACAAAGTCGTGCTGGGGCCCGGCGCGCGCGTAACCACGGCGGTCGAAGAAGACCACGCGTTGCGCACGGTGTTCCGCGTGGAGCGCGAGTTCGACCTGCCGAAGCGCATGGAACGGCGGATCTGGAGGCGCGGCGAGGAGAAGGAAACGCTGCGCATTGTGGATCGGATTTACGTCGAGAAGGGCGCGCCGTATCTGCGCGTGCGCACGACGGTCGAGAACACCTGCGAGGATCATCGCCTGCGGGTGCTGTTCCCGACGCTGTTCGAGACGGCGGAATCGTTCGCGGATACGCCGTTTGCCGTGGTGAAGCGCGACGTGGCGGCGCCCGAAGGCGCGGAGCGCTGGCAGGAACGCGTCAATCCGGAGAAGGCGTTCACGTCGTTCTTCGGCGTGCAGGGGCGCTGGGGTTATCGCGAGGACGCGGACACGGGCCTGGCGGTGCTGTCGCCATTCGGGCTGCACGAATACGCGATTGAGCATGCGCACGCGGGCGCGTCGACGCTCGCGCTGACGCTGTTCCGTTCGACGTGGAAGACAGTGAACACGGCGGGCGAACCCGACGGCGAATTGCTGGGTTCGATGGACTTCGAATACTTCCTGCTGCCCTACAAGGGCGGGTTCGATGCCGTGGCCGCGCTGCGCACGATCGCGGAGGCGCAGGCGGGCGTGCAGGTGCACCACGCAGAGGCGATGCCGGAGACGACGTCGTTCGTGGAACTGGAAGAAGGCCACTGCGTGGTGACGGCGCTGAAGCCGGCGGCGGACATCGCGGGCGGCGTGGTGCGTCTGTGGAATCCCGGCGACGGCGAGACCGTGGCGCGCCTGCGGTTCGCGAAGGCGCTTGCGAAGGCGGAGCGCTGCAACCTCGACGAGGCCCCGCAGGAAGAATTGGGCCTCGAGGACGGCAACCGCGTGAGCGTGACGGTCCCCGCGCGCGGCCTGGCGACCCTGCGGTTCACCTGGTAAGAACACGATTGAGTTGTGGCACCCCCAAGGCCGGTTTCATGGCCTTGGGGGTGTATTTGTGTTTGGGTGAGGAAAGGCTTCACCACCAAGGCTCAAAGACACCAAGGCCACAAAGAACTGCAAGAGAAGAATTACCCCGAATCATGCGAATGGGAGCCGGATCGCGTGCAGCGCAGTGGCTGAAGCAGTCTTTTCATCCCTCCCATACTTCCCATGACTCTCATAACTCCCATGGGTCTTATGGAAAGGATGGAAGGTAGGAGAGTCATGAGAGTCATGAAAAGCGCATTCCTTTGGCGCCATGCGGGCGGGCGTGGTAGATTGGCGGTTTGAGGCACAACAGAAGGATTCACGCTATGAAGGCAGTGCGTTGGTTTGGTCCGCGCGATATGCGCCTGGTGGATGAGGCGATTCCCACGCCCAAGGCACACGAGGCGTTGGTGCGGGTGCGGTCGGTGGGGGTGTGCGGGTCGGACATCCACTACTACGAAGACGGGCACATCGGCGCGCAGCAGATCGCCGAGCCGCTGATCCTGGGGCACGAGTACTCGGGCATCGTCGAGGATGTGGGCGCGAATGTAGACCGCGGCCTCATCGGCA
>JAVEWL010000422.1:0-5283 GCA_034004565.1 FCB group bacterium
ATCTTCGTGCCCACCATGAACAAGGCCCTCATGGCCGGCACCCTCGGCCTGGTCATCGGTTTCGGCACCTCCAGCAACCTTGCTGCCGCGTACGGCGTCGCCGTTACCACCACCATGGTCATCACCTCCCTGCTTATGAACGTCGTCGTGCGCAGACTCTGGGGCTGGTCGTGGCCCGTGTCGATCCTATTTTCGACCCCCTTCCTGATTGTTAACCTCTCCTTTTTCAGCGCCGCCATCGTCAAGATTCCCCACGGCGGCTGGTTCCCCCTGCTGGTCGGACTGTTCCTCTTCGTCATCATGTCCACCTGGCGCCGCGGCCGCCAGATCATCGGCGAACGCCTCGCCACCCAGGTGTTGCCCACCGACGTGCTGGTCGAAAGCTTGAAACTTGCGCCCCCGGCCCGCGTACCCGGCATCGCCGTATTCATGGCCGGCAATCCAAACGGCACCCCCCCGGTGCTCCTGCACAACCTGAAATACAACAAGGTCCTCCACGAAAAGGTCATCCTACTCACCATCGTCAACGAAGAAGTCTCCCACGTGAAAACCCAGGACCGCATCGAAGTCCGCCACATTTCCGACGGCATGTACCGCGTCATCGCCCACTACGGCTTCATGGAATCCCCCGACGTCCGTGAAATCCTCGACCTCTGCGGTCCCGCTGGTCTCCCCATCAACATCCGCGAAGTCGCCTTCTTCCTCAGCCGCGAACGCCTTATCCCCACCAAGAAACCCGGCATGGCCCTCTGGCGCGAACGCCTCTTCAGCCTCATGTCCCGAAACGCCCTCGGCCCCTCCTCCTACTACAACCTCCCCCCGAACCAAGTCATCGAAATGGGCATCCAAATCGAAATGTAGCCCCGGAAAACGGGGACTGTTCCACTTTTGATGAGCCCAAGTCCTTCCCCCGAAGCCCCCAACTCGCCTCCGCCCCAAACAGTCGTCAACCCCCTCACCCAAAAGTGGAAACTGTCCCCGCTTTCCGCCCTGCATCCCATTTCTCCCATTACTCCCATACCTCCCATTCTCGCAACCGCTCGAATGAGAAACCACCCCCCACCATGCTATACTGGACCGTGTATATCCGGGCTTCATTCGGCCCGGAAAAGCGATTCCGGGAGGTAGGTATGTGCGCAGCAAAAGTCAAGTCAACGGCAGCAGTCGAAGGCACCGTGGCCTCCGTGCCGCCCCACGCGCCTGAAGCAAAAAAACTCAACACCAAGGCCTTGGGCCTCTTAACCTTAGGTGCGCTCGGCGTCGTCTACGGCGACATCGGCACCAGCCCGCTCTACGCCCTCAAGGAGTGCTTCAACCCGGAACACGGCGTCAGCCCCACTCTCGGCAACGTGCTGGGCGTGTTGTCCCTGGTTTTCTGGGCGCTTATCCTCGTCATCTCCGTTAAGTACATGGTCTTCGTGCTGCGCGCCAACAACCGCGGCGAGGGCGGCATCCTCGCCCTCATGTCCCTGGCCCTGTCCGACCGCGAGCAGGAATCCACCACCCTCCGGAAAGCCCTCGTCATCATGGGCCTCTTCGGTGCCGCCCTGCTCTACGGCGACGGCATGATCACCCCCGCCATCTCCGTTCTCAGCGCCGTCGAAGGCCTCGAACTTGACCCCCACACCCTCAAGCTCGGCCACATCGCCGAAGCCGCCCCATCGGCCCTCGCGCCCTACGTGATCCCCATCACCATCGCCGTCCTGATAGGCCTCTTCCTCGTGCAGCGCCACGGTACCGCCCGAATCGGCGCCGTATTCGGCCCAATCATCCTGCTGTGGTTCACCGCCCTCGCCGCCGCCGGCATCCGAGGCATCCTGATGGAACCCAGCGTGTTCCGCGCCATCAACCCGCTCTACGCCCTCGAGTTCTTCCGCGCCAACGGCTTCCTCGGCTTCACCGTCCTCGGATTCGTCTTCCTCGTCGTCACCGGCGGAGAAGCCCTCTACGCCGACATGGGCCACTTCGGACGCCACCCCATCCAACTGGGCTGGTTCGCCGTCGCCCTGCCGGCCCTCCTGCTGAACTACTTCGGACAAGGCGCCATCCTGCTCAACGAACCCCGCGCAGCCGAGCACCCCTTCTACTGGCTCACGCCCTCCTGGGCTCTCTACCCGATGATCGCGCTGGCGACCTGCGCCACCATCATCGCATCACAGGCCGTCATCTCGGGCGCCTTCTCCGTCACGCGACAGGCCGTCCAACTCGGTTACCTGCCCCGCGTGCCCATCGTCCACACCTCCTCCGCCGAGATAGGGCAGATCTACATCCCCTTGGTGAACACCATCCTGCTCATCTGCACCATAGGACTCGTCCTCGGCTTCAAGACCTCCAGCAACCTCGCCGCGGCCTACGGTATCGCCGTCACCGCCACCATGTTCATCACCACCATTCTCCTCTATGTTGTCGCGCGCCACGTCTGGCACTGGCGCCTGCTGCCGGCCCTCCTGATGGCCGCCGCCTTCCTGATCGTCGACCTCGCGTTCTTCGGCGCCGCCCTTACCAAGCTGTTCCAGGGCGGCTGGTTCCCCCTCGCCATCGGCCTCGCCGCCTACCTCATGATGTCCACCTGGCGCAAAGGCCGCCAACTCCTCGGCGAGCGCCTGCGCGAACGCATCCTCTCCCTCGAAGGCTTCGTGCAGAGCATCAAACTCTCGCCGCCGCACCGCGTCGCCGGCGCCGCCGTCTTCATGTCCGGCAACCCCGACGGCACGCCCCCCGTGCTCCTGCACAACCTGAAACACAACAAGGTGCTCCACCAGACCGTCGTCTTCCTCACTATCACCACCGAGGAAATCCCGCACGTCCCACAGGAAGATCGCATCGAACTGCGGGATCTGGGCGAGGGTTTCTACAAGGTCAAAGCACATTACGGCTTCATGGAATCGCCCAGCATCCCGGATATCCTCGCCCTGTGCAAGGCCCACGACCTGACCCTTCACATGATGCAGACCACCTTCTTCCTTGGTCGCGAAACCCTCGTCCCCACCCGCAAACGCACCATGCCCGCCTGGCGCGAACGCCTCTTCGCCTTCATGTCGCGCAACGCCCAGACCGCCACCGCCTTCTTCGAAATCCCCCCGGGCCAGGTGGTCGAACTAGGCGTCCGCGTCGAACTCTAGAAGATCACCACAAAGACACGAAGACGCAAAGAACCACAAAAAACTCGACAGGATTAACAGGATTGATAAGACGGGAACCTCCACATTCCCATCTTCACAATCTTGTTAATCCTGTCGAAAGAAATTTCTTCGTGGTTCTTTGTGTCTTCGTGTCTTTGTGGTGGTCTTCTAGCCGAAAGATTCCTGCAAGAACGCCAAATCCAATTCCGGATACACCGGGTACCGATCCAACAACGCCTTGACCCGGCTCTTGGCCTCATCCTGCGCCGCCGCATCAATCACATACTTCGCCTTGCTCGGCTGCCCCGCGTTCTTGCCCGTCTCCACCAGCGCCGGCTTCGTATTCGCCAGCACCAGCTTCACGATGCCCGCGATCTCGCGCATCTCCGCTTCGCCCATGCCCAGCGTCGTCGTCGCAGGCGTCCCGATCCGCAGCCCGCTCGTGTACCACGGACCGTTCGGATCAAACGGAATCGAATTCCGGTTCAGCGTGATGCTGCAATCGCGCAACGCGCTTTCCGCCTGACGCCCCGTAAGGTCGAACCCGCACACATCGATCAGCATCAGATGATTGTCCGTGCCGCCCGACAGCACTTGTAGTCCCTCGTCCATGCACGCCTGCGCCAGCGTCTTCGAATTGTCCGCGATCTTCCGCGCGTACGCCTTGAACTCCGGCCGGTTCGCCTCGGTGAACGCAACCGCCTTCGCCGCAATAACGTGGGGGAGAGGCCCGCCAATCACCAACGGACACCCCTTATTAACCTGCTCCGCGAACTCCTCCGTGCACAGCACAATGCCCCCGCGCGGTCCACGAAGCGTCTTATGCGTCGTCGACGTCACCACGTGCGCATGCAGCGTCGGATTGAAATCGCCCTCAAACACCCCGCCGGCCACCAAGCCCGCAAAGTGCGCCATGTCCACCATGAACACCGCGCCGACCTTGTCCGCGATCTCGCGCATGCGGCGGAAATTAATCGCCCGCGGGTACGCGCTATACCCCGCGAGCAGGATCAGCGGCTTCACTTCGACCGCCTGCCGCTCCAGCTCGTCGTAATCCAACAGGCGCGTCTCTTTGTTCACGCCATAGCTGTACGCGTCGAACATCTGCGCCGAAACGTTGTTCCGGTACCCGTGCGTCAGATGCCCGCCCGAGTAATAATCCATTCCCAGCAGCCGCTGATTGCCAAGCGTGTGCCGGATCTTCGTCCAGTCCTCCTGCGAGAAATGCGCCGGATTCGTGTCGCCCATTTCCTCCATCAGCGGCACGCCCACGCGCGTCTGCAGGATCGCCCAATACGCGATCAGGTTCGCGTCCGCGCCGCTGTGCGGCTGCACATACGCATGGTCTACGCCAAACAATTTGCACGCCTGCTCCACGGCGTACGCCTCAATCGCATCGACATTGTCGCAGCCCGCGTAAAAGCGGTGTCCCGGATATCCTTCCGCATACTTGTCCGTCAGCAGGTTGCCCATCGCCAACTGCGTCGCCAGCGAACAGTAATTCTCGCTCGCGATGAGTTTCAGGCTCGAGCGCTGGTCCGCCAGTTCCTGCACGATGGCCTTTGCCACCGACGGCGCCACCTGCGCCACCTGCGCCAGGTTCGCAACATACGCAACCATCCCCGAGTCAATCTGGCCCGGTTCGGTCTTCGCCAAATAAGCCGCAAGGGCGCTTTCCGCGCGGGAAACAGTGGTCGCCACGGTCGTTCTCCTTAAAAGGTCTGGAAATGCCCGATTTGAAAGGCACATCCTACTCCTTCAACGCGGACGCTTTCAACGGCAGAGAACTGGCCATGTTATGCCTGGCTGGGGCTTCTAACCTCGTCGTGAGTTATGGTGGGCAATCAGTGGTCAGGCATGCTAAACATTTTGACCAAGAACACCCTTCGTTTCGATTCTACTGGCACGACATTCCATATTAAGTGCTGACAACATAGGGCGTTACGCAATGTCTCGCAACTGGAGCGATTCTTGCATAATTCGCCTTAGTCTAACTATTCGTGAAGGCGACCGCCGGGCAGCGGACTCCTCGCCGTTCGGCGAAGAAAGCCTCGCGCTCTTCCACTTCAATCCGGATTTCCTCATTGAAGCGTACCCTTGGTTCGAGCCCCTCATTTCAACGCCAAACTCTTCTCAGGAGGAACAAGTCATGAAGATGCGC
>JAVEWL010000423.1:0-5275 GCA_034004565.1 FCB group bacterium
TCCGGTAACGGCCGGCCTCGTGGCTCCCCTTGGAAAGGGGAGCCACGAGGACGGCCGTTCCCGGAAATATCGGATAAACCAACAAGTTCACCAGGGTGGCATGCCCGTGAAGGTCCCGTCAGCGGCCTACGGACCAGTACATGATCATATACCTCGCCATGAAGCCGAGGGTAATAAGCCAGAGGGCGGCGGATATCCAGAAGCCGGCGGTCCAGACGGGGTTCCAGAATCGTTCGTGGCGGCGCAGGGGGCTGGGCACGGCGCCGAGCAGCATTCCCCCGACCATGCCGCCGACATGGGCGGCGTTGTTGATGCCGGGGAAGAGCAGGCCGAAGAGGAGCCCGTAGATGGCCCATTGGACGAAGAAGTCGCGGCGCGTGCGTTCGCCACTGCGGTAGTAGTGCCCGATGCCGTAGCCGATGAGGCCGAACAACCAGCCGGATGCGCCGACGGTGGTGGCGTGGGGATTCTGCTGGATGTTGATGTACCAGACGTGGCTGCCGATGGCGGCGGCGAGCTGGGTGAGAGTAATGATGGTGAGCATGCGCCCGGGGCCGGTTTCTTCCTCGATGGTCGGCCCGACCTGGGTGAGGGCGAGGCCGTTGAAGAGGATGTGCAGGATGCCGGCATGGACGATGCCGAAGCTCAACATGCGCCAGTATTCGTGTCCCAGCAGGATGGAGTAGGGGTTCCAACCGCCGAAGACCAGCAGCGTTATCCGGTTTGGGCTGATGAGGGCGGAGGGGCCCTGCTTCAGGATCTGGAGCAGGTAGATGACCATGATTGCGAAGAGAAAGAGGTAGACCGTTACGGCGGTGTTGCCGGGGGACATGAGGCCGAGGAGCCGGCGAATGCGGTAGACGCCCATGGACGGGACATGGCGTCCGCATTTGGGGCAGATGCGATCTTCGCGGGCGACGACGGCGTTACAGCGCGGGCAGAACTTGTGCTGGTATTCGAGCCAGCGCAGGCCGGTCGGCACTCGGCTGGCGGTAGTTTGCTCTTGCTGGCGACGTTCGCGCTGGTAGAGCTTCCACTGGAGCCGGGTGGTATTCACGCCGAGCTTGGCGAGAATCTCGAGAATTTTGGGCGATAGCTGCATGTATTCCTCTGCTGATGCCGGTCATTGGGAAATGAGCCACGAGAATAGCAGAAGGGGATGTGCGGGTAAAACTGGGGAGTTCTGAATTGTGAATGATGAGTGAAGATCTGGAATGGGCAGAGTGACGAAAAACCGGCGGAGCGTCGGATGTCTGACTGACGGACGGTCTGGCGTCGGGGAGGAAGAGGGCGGCGAGGGGGAGGGGCTTGAGTTGTAAGTGCTGAGAGTTGAATGGGTTGGTAACTGTTTCTTCATTTTTCTTCCATTGGGCATGTGGGTTGCGCTGGAGTGTCGAACGCATCGGCGTAGGCAAGCAGCGGTGAGAGGGAAGAACGATGAGCAAACTGGAACGGCGCGGAATCAAGCGGGCGATGGTCCTGGCCCGAGTGCTCTTTGCGGTCGCGTTCGCGATCCTGAGCGTGGGGGTTGAAAAGGCGCTGGCTCAGTCAAGCAGCCTGGACGGCGGTTCGGCGCTGGTGGACGTGATGGGGGACGGTTCTGTGGATTCGGACGAGGATGGCCTCACCGATGCCGCCGAGGCCGCGCTCAAGACCAATCCCGTCAAAGCCGACAGCGACGATGACACCCTTCCCGATGCGTACGAAGTGATGAACGGGCTCGATCCGCTCAACTTTTCGGATGCTTCCGCCGATGTGGACAAGGACGGGCTTGCGAATTTCGAGGAATTTGAAGCGGGTACGCTTCCGGCCGTGGCGGATACCGACGGCGACGGGTACTGGGACGGCATCGAGATGGAGCGTGGTGCGGACCCGACGCTTTCCGAGTCGTATCCGGTCCGGCAGCACGCGGCGGATCTGAACTGCGACGGCGTCCTGGACGCTTCCGATATGCAGATGGTGATTAACGGCGCGCTTGGAATGCCGTTGCCGGTTCCGGCGAATGTGGATGCGAACGAGGGGTTGGGCGCCACCGACGTTCAACTGGTGATTAATGCGATTCTTCACAAATAACGATTTCCGGCGTCTGGGCGCCGGTTGTTGATCATGGCGTACACCGCGGCCCGCGCGTAGAGCCCGGGCCGCGGTTCGGCAGTACTCGGCAAGAGGGGACACGGCAATGCAAAACTTCCTGAAAACGCGCGGATGGGGCGCTGGACGAGTGGGTCTTATCGTTCTATTGCTCACGGCGGTATGGGGCCCGTCCGTCGTGGCGCAGCAAGCGCCGTCGGAACTGGTGGCGCCGAATGCGGCGTCGGTGACATTTGATCGCGTCGCGCCGGAGCCGGGGCGCATTACCGCTCCGCAAAGCGTCAACAAGATGCCGATTGCGTTTGCGTATACGGGGGCCAGCGACGGCACGGGCAGCGGCGTCCAATCGGTGACGCTGTGGATGCGTTCGTCGGCTAACTCGGCCTGGTCTGCGACTTCCGTAACGGGCACGGGTGCCGCGGGCGTTTTGTCGTTTGACGGGCTGAACACCGACGGGCGGTACTATTTCGCCGTGCGCGCGGAAGACTACGCGGGGAACAAGTCGGCGCAGCCGCAGGGCGAGGGCGATTGTTCCGTGACGCTGGACCGGAAGCGGCCCACGCTGACACTGGTGGGATCGTCGACGGTTTCGCTGAATGTGGGCGGCACGTATGAGGATGCGGGCGCGAAAGCCGCCGACGAGATCGATGGAGACCTGACATCGAGTATCGTGACGGAGAATCTGGTCGATGCCTCGAAAGCCGGCACCTATTTTGTGAACTACCGCGTGACGGACAAGGCGGGCAACGCCGCCGAGCCGCTGTACCGGACCGTGAAGGTGGAAGGCGGTTATACGCTGACGGTCGTCCAGCCGAACAGCGGGCGCATCGAGGCGAACCCGGCTCCGGGCGCGGGCGGATTGTACGCCAACGGCACGACGGTCACGTTGCGCTATGTGCCGGACCTGTTGGCGGGGTATGACGAAGCCGGTTGGAGCGGCGCCGCGAGCGATGCGGCGGGGTCGGGCCTGGCGCGCGTTATCATGGACGCGGACAAGAGTGTGTCGGTGCAGTTGGCGCGGCAAACGGGTACGGTGACGGTCGATGTGACGCCCGAAGACGCATCGTGGAAGCTGATCGACGGCGATGGCGCGGCGCGCGACGGCGCGGGCGACGCCACGCTGGCGAGCGTTCCGACGGGCACGGTGTCGATCACGTATGCGGCGCGCGAAAACATGACTCCTCCGTCTCGTCAAGAGGCGATTCTGTTGAAGGGCAATACGGTCCACTTCCAGGGCGTATACGCGGATTACGAGCAGGCGACCCTGGTGCTGCCGAAGGGGCTCGAAGGGACTCCGGGCGACGTGGTCGAGTGCATGGTTCAAGTCAGCACGGCGCAGAGCCTGACGGGCTTTGCGTTCCAGTTGGCCGTGGACGGCGCGGTGGCCCAGGTGGTGGACGCGGTGAACGGCTCGCTGTTGGCGGGCTGGAATCCCGTGACGGTTGAAAAGACCCCGTCCGGCGCCACGCTGTCCGGCAGCGGTTCGAGCACGGCGACCGGTGGCGGCACGCTGGTGGTAGTGCGCCTGCAAATCGTGGACAGCGCCTTGGACGGCGCGGTGGCGGCCTTGCAGGCGGCCTCACTCTCGATGAACGATGGCGCGCTGCCTTCTTCGTCCGAAGACGGCCAACTTATCGTCCACGGACCGAAGTTCGCGTGGGGCGATGTGAACGGCGACGGCCGCTCCGGCGATTCGGATGCCTCGCTGCTCCTGCAGTACGTGGTGGGCCTGATCGATCGCCTGCCCGACGGCGCGGAGCCGGAAGCCGCGAACGTGAGCGGCGAGACGCCGGCCCTGTTGGGCACCTTGGATGCGTCGCTTATCCTGCAGCGCGGCGCCAGTCTCATCTCCGCGTTCCCGAGCGACACGGATGCCGACGGATTCGGGCCTGAGAAAACGGCTCCGACGATTCCGGCGCCCTCGACGGAAGCGCCGCGCACGGTTCGCTTCGCGCAGACCGTGGAAGCGCAGCAGGGCATTCAGTTCTCGCTGCCGGTGACGATGGACGATGCGCGCGGCGTGCTTGGGTATGCCGTGAGCGTGACGTACGACCCGTCGGTGGTCGAGTTCCTCAGCGTTGGCCGCGGTACGCTGGTGCAGTCGTGGCTCGTTCCGGTGGTCAATGCGCAGCCGGGCAGCATTCTCGTGGCGGCGGCGGGCGCCGAGGCCGCGGCAGGCGCGGGCAGCCTGCTGGTGCTGAACTTCCGGGCGCTGCCGGGGTCCGAAACAACCGTACCGACCTTCCAATTGGCGGACATTGTGCTGAACGACGGCACGATTGCCTGCTCGATGGATGCGCCTGTGGCGGCTCCGGTGCTGGAGCGCATTGCGCCGGCGCGCGGCGCGGAATCGGGCGGTTCGGTGGTGACGATCAAGGGCGCGAACCTGGGCAACGTGACGGAGGTTCGCTTCGGCGGCCAGCCGGCGCCGTGGTTCGAGGTCGAGCGCAACCAGATGGGCATCAAGGCCGTCACGCCGCAGGGCACGGGCGTGGTGGATGTAGAAGTCGTGGCGCCCGAGGGCAGCGAGTCGCTGCCGGGCGCGTTCACGTACTTCCTGCCGGACGTGTACCTCACGATTGCGCCGGTGGGCGCGGTCGAGTCCGGGCACGTTGTGGATATTCCGGTGTCGATGAATGTCACGGAAAAGGGGAAGGTGTCGGGGCTGAAGTTCGAGCTCCGGTTTGATCCGGCCCTGTTCGCGGTGCAGCCCGATTCGGCCATTACGTTGGCGTCGCCGGGCGGCGCGGCGTTGGCAGCGGGTAAGAGCGTCAACGCGGTCCTCGTGGGGCCGGGGCGGCTGGCGGTGACCATCAACGGCGCTCCGAGTCAGACGTTGGGCGCGGGCCTGGTGTGCACGTGCCACGTGCTGGCGCTGGGCGATGCCAACGATACGGTGGGGCTCTTCTACGTGACCGACATCTCGGCGGCGAGCAGCCAGAACGGGACGCTGTCGACGGCCGGAGGCACCGCCGAATAGAGCGAAGGCTTGAAATAGAGGATTGACCTTTCCGGGCGGCCCCGAGCGGAAGCGGGGCCGCCCGGCGTTTTTTTATTTACGAATGACGAATGACGAATGCAGGAAGTGGAGAGGTCAGCCTGTCTTCAATTCGTAAAAGGAACGTGGCTTGTGGGTGGGATCGACGCGAAAAAGTGCCCCCTCACCCCAACCCTCTCCCCCGAT
>JAVEWL010000424.1:0-5256 GCA_034004565.1 FCB group bacterium
TAATGGTGAAAGTGCCCTTTTTCTCGAGTCCGTTCCTGTCGAAAACGAACACCCGGGGGCGGCCTCCCTCGCTTTCCCAGTTGAAGTTGCCGGAGACGCAGGTGATGATCCGTTCCTTGCCGCGCACCCAGCCCTGGTGGAGTTCCACCGGCGTGAACGGGAACATGTGGTTAACGGCCCCGTAGCCGCCCAGACCCTCGGGGATGTTCGCACCGTAATAATAATAGAGCAAGCCGTAGCGCAGGTGCGCGGCCACCGTGCGCGTCAAAAAATCGCCGCCCTTGGGTTTGCCGGCCCAGGGTACATCGTTCGGAGACGAGTCCCACGGGTAGCCTAGCCCCACCGGTGACCCAAGCAGGCCGCTGGCGCAGTTGCGCGCCTCGGGTATGCCCGGCGCCATCGGGTCGTAACCCGCGGTTTCCATAAACCGCACGATCGGGACATTCTGCAACTCCTCGACCGCGGGCATCGAATTCGCCACCACCATCTTGCCCCGTTGCAGGAGGTACTGCACCCATTCCAGTCGCGCGGGCGCGCTCACCCACGCAAGGTCGGCGTACTGCCGGGTCACCGCGCCCGTCACCGGATCGATATCGACCGTATGCCCGTCCCAATAATCGTAGGAATAGTGGTCGATTTCGCCGTACGCGAGGCTGAACTGGTCGATGTACACGCCGTCCACGCCCACATCCTCGACGAGAAACCGGAGCTTCTCCATCATCTGCGCGTGCCAGTAGTTGCCCGGCCGGGGGTACACCATCAGGTTCAACGCCTTGCCTTCGTAATACTGCACATACCACGTGTCGAGCAGGGGTTTGTTG
The DNA here is from genome assembly GCA_034004565.1 of FCB group bacterium. Lineage (GTDB taxonomy): Bacteria > Hydrogenedentota > Hydrogenedentia > Hydrogenedentales > SLHB01 > JAVEWL01. The sequence goes on from JAVEWL010000424.1 coordinate 822, forward strand.
TCCAACCCCCGCATCACGGAGTCGCGCCACGGCGACGCGTCGATGGTTGCCGCGGCCTTGTCTGGCGCGGAATAGCCGTAGACGCCCGGCGCCAGTCCAAATTCCGACTTCGAGTCGAGGCGTCCATACGGCATGTGCTTCGGCAGCCCGTCGCTGAAGAATTCCATCGGCGCCGGTGTCAGGTTGGTCTCGACCATCGCCAGACAAATCGCCCCCGGCTTCGCCGCCTTGATGGCCTGCATTGCCCGCCGCAACAGCGTGCGGTACTCGTCGCGCTCCAAGTTGGCCGCGCTGTGGTATTCGAACCACGGCATGATGGCGAAAACCTGAACATCCTTTTTCGCAAGGATGAGGCGCAAGGCTTCGACCGCGGCGGCCTCGTCGGTCATCTGGCGCGCGTCCACGAACTCGAACGGGCCCGGCACGGTGAAGTTCACGCCCCAATCGTGGCGCACCCGGTTGATGAAATCGAAGTATTCGCCCGTGCCCGGATACAGCGACCACCGCACCGCGTACGAAACGCCCGGCGCGATGCCCAGGTGGTCCGTGCCGAACGACGCGCGGTTGCCCGTGAGCTCCGCGTCCATTTGCAGGCGCAGCGCATTGTCCTGCGCCACGGCGCCCAGGCCCTGCACGCCCTGAGCGACGAACACCGTCGGATTCTCCGGAATGCTGGCGGCGCGGCGAAAATCCTCCGCGAGGCCTCCCAGCCGGAACGCGCTCGGATCGTCCGGCGTCACGATCGCGTGGCGCAAGGAGATGCCGAGGGGCGCCTCCGTGCGGTTCAGGAAGACGTCGCGCACATCGATGCGGTTTTCCTTGAACGCAAGGGTGCGCGTCAGCCGCCAGGCATCCGTCGTCACGATCGTTTCCACGGTGGTTTCATTCTGCCGCGTCACCACCGCCCGTTCGGCGCCCGACACCGTCTCCTCGCTGCAGGGTAGCTCGCGGTTTTTCCCGTTGATACGAAGGCTCGTGTCCACGAAGAACGTCGCGCCGCCGAATTGCACGTAGAATCCGCCGGCCGGCGTCACCGTCGCCACCGATTCGCCAACGCCCACAGACGTGCCCGGAACCGTCTTGCGCTGGGCCCGCCGCAGCGACCGCAACGCCTCGACCTGTTCCGAGGGCACCGAGCCCAGTTCGAGGCCTTCAATGACCATGCGCATGCGCGGCGGCACCTGGCCGTCGAAATAGGCCTTGATCGCGGTGTTGATGAACTCCAGCGTGACCGGTCCCGTGCCGAGAAGGTCGTCCACGTCGACAAGGTACCAGCTTTCCTCCTCGCGATCGGTCAGCAGCGATTCCTCGAGCGTGAAGGTATCCGGCATGAAGAAGACGTTGAAATTGGGCATGCCCGCGCGCGGCAGCACGTACGACGTTCTCGAATTATGCGGCGGCCCCGCCACGAAAAAGGGGCCGTGGTTGAGGATGCGCGCGCGACGGTCGGGCCTCATGCTTCCAACGGGCACGCCGTTCACGCGAACGGCCAGGTAATTGTTCCATCCAGCGGGAAGATCCGTTTGCAGTCGCACTGAAAAGCGAAGGCAGCGCACCCGGCCCGCCTGTACCGGAACGGAGGAGAGGTCAAAGCGCACCGACATCGGCACGTCGCCCACCGGAATGTCGATGGGCTTGGCCTCGGTCGTCCACAGCGGCTGAAAATCGGCCTTGATTGCGTAGGGTCGCGGGGGAAGCGATTGCGCCGCGGCCGCCCCCGGCAGAAACCAGGCCAACAGCCCAAGGGCGCCGAACACGGTCGCCCTCTTCCCGTATGCCGATAGCATTGCCCGCTCCTCAACGCACGCGGCGTTGTACGTCGCTACGGATTATGGAAATGAATGGCTACGTCACGAGGCAAAGAAAGTCCCGCCGCCACCCGCATCGCCCGGACCAGCGCCGCAGGCACAATGCAGCCCGAGCAACAGCCGGGCAGGATTTCCGAACAAATGGCGAGCAGCCGGCCCTTTGGACCGGACGCGATTTCCACGTAGGCGTCGACCGGTTCCGCGTGGCGCAGCACCTTGCCGAGCGTGCAGATTTTTTCGCAGTTGCTGTCTACGAGAAACGAGACATGCTGCCCGTCTTCACAGCAGGCTTTGGCGTTGGCGTAAAACCCGCACTCGCCCGCATCGATTTCCACCAGGGTTTCCATGTATACCGTCTCTGCTGCCGAAGCTTCATTCAATGCAGTATCATTCCGGACGCATGGTACTCCATTTCAGGAAAGAAAGTCAGCAGGCTCACGCGATTCAACGGCGTAAGGACGGCTGTTGCGGCGCTGGCCCCCCCGAAGCCTGGCGCCGGCGGAGTCACTTCAGCATCAGGTACTGCTCCTCGGCCGAGGCCCGAAGCACGGCCTCGATGCAATCGATGAAGTCCTTGATGATCGGCGTCTTGAGGGTATAGTAGACCAACAGGCCGCGCCTCTCGTCCTGCACGAGCCGCGCCGACTTCAAAACCGCCAAGTGCTTGGAGACCGTCGAGATGTCGACGCCGATCATTTCGGTCAGCTCGCACACGCAACGCTCTCCTTTGGTGAGTTCATCGACGATGAACAACCGGGTCGGGTGAGCCAACGCCTTGACCACCCGTGCCCTTGCCTGCATCCGCGCCAGAGTCATGCATTCCATAGTTGTCTCCCCTTGACCTCCACACCCTAGCAAAATAGTACACGGCGTGTCAACATGGAACGCAGGTGTATTTGAATTTATGCATGACAACGTTGGCTCATCAACGCTTTATTGGTATTCTGCACTTGCACAGTTTGTGAATTCATAATTAAACAAGTTCATAACTACTGATATGCATGTCCAACATTTCCATCCCAATCTGCCGCTGCAACCAGACCGGCTTGCGATTGAATCCGCGTCTTCGGGATGAGCCGGTTTGCGCCTGAATCCGCGAAAAAGCCTGCGGATTCATTCGCAAACCGGCGAAGGTTTATTTGCCCGCTCAACCTGCTTTCCGGGTGGTTGCGAGCGAAGCAACCTGATGTAGCCGCAAATTCCCATCCGGGGTATTGGGTACAAGCAGAACGCGTCGGAGAAGAAGAAAAGACCCCGAATGGGAATTCGGGGTTACATAGGGGCACTGCGAGCGATTTTGGAATTCGCGCGGGGGCCTCAGGCTCCGGCGTGTGTCAGGCGCACCATTGTCTCGTAGTTGGCCATCGTATGCGCGCCGATCACCCTGCCGTATGGCGCCGCCGTGGGCATCAGGCAGAAGCCTCGCCCTGTCCCGCGCGAGCCTTCCTCAATGGACTGTGCCACGACCTTCTCGAACTCGGCGGGGGCCAACGTTTCAATGTCAGAGATTTCGAGATTGCCGAACAGAGCGATATCCTGCCCGTACTCGCGCCGCACATAGGCCAGGTCCACATCACCCTGCGGCGACGGCTCGATGGGATCGGTCGCGTCAACACCCATGCCGACGATATGCGGAAGCGCGCTGCGGATACGTCCGTGGCTGTGCAGCCGCACCCAGCCGCCGTTGGCCTGGATGATTCGCACCATCGGCTCCGTATACCGCACGACATAATCCACAAAGCACTGCGGCGGGAGGTAAGGTTCGGTGGCATACTCCGGGCCAAAAATACGCCAGAGAAAACCGGGGCAGGCCTTTGCCACTTGCTCGGTAGTCTTGTACAAGGGCCGCGCCAGCTTCTCGAGCAGCGCGTGGAAGAGTTCCGGCTCCGAAAAGGCCGTAAGGATGTAGGTGTCCAGCGAGAACAGGGCCGCGGCCAGGCAAATCGGGTCGGGCGTGCTGATCATGACAAGTCCGCGATCACCCACGAGCGCCTCTTCCGGCTGCAACTCCGATACGTCCGCATCTTCATCAAGCGCTTCATCCGGCAGGCTCAGGTACGCCTTGAGATCGTCCATATCCTTCAAGAGATGCTCGATTTCCCACTCCGTGTCCACTTCAGGGTCGCGCCGCACCGTCGAGGTCAGCGTGCGATTCTTCGTGCGCACCGTGGTTCGCGTGAAGCGCGATCCGTTCTCCACCGTCGTCTCGGTGGTGAAGAACTCGTCCTTCCGGCTGCCCGGCGCGGGCGCCAGCTTAGGCCCCCGCATGCGCAATAGGTCCGTCTTGTGCTCCGCCAAATCAAGCAGCGGACGCCACGTCGGACCGTTGTAAACGTTGAATGGATCCGGGTCGTCAGGGTCGACCTTGAACCCGCCGACCTCGTAGAAATTCACCGGAACCCGGTCCACCGGCTTGCCCGTCAATGTCGCAATCAAACGCTCGCGCGAATTCACTATTCAGCCTTCCCCGTCAGTTGACGAATCACCGTCGCTTCTTCCGGCTTATACAACGAGCCGTCCGCCCGGAAGATATCATGGAACCAGAGTTCCGGCTCGCTGGCATAGGGCTTCTCCCACGAATCCCACGGATAGATGGTTTGCGTTTTGCCCGCGACCAGCCCCCAATT
>JAVEWL010000425.1:0-5255 GCA_034004565.1 FCB group bacterium
TGCTTGGGGGTGTTGGGCTATTTTTCGATCTTGCAGGATTGGGGTATTGCGCACACCCCCAAGCAAAAAGCCGCTTGGGGGTGCCACAAAGGAGCCATCTGTGTTTGGAAGAGAATCTGGGAGCAAAAGAAACAGGCTCCGCACCCGCCGGTGCGAAGCCTGGCAGTTTTCTTTAATCGCTACTCGAAGTCGTTTTCGTCGGGGCTGTCGTCGGGCTCTTCCTGGGCGGTCAGATTTGACATGTCCTGCGCGGCCTGGTCCATGACCTCCGGCGCGACCATGATGGGGCAATCTACCCGCAGGGCAATGGCGATGCCATCGCTGGGACGCGTATCGATCTTGAGCGCCTGTTGCAGCTCGCCGTTGATGTCGTGCTGCTGCACCTCGAGGTACGCGTAGAACGTGTCGCGCTCGAGTTTATAGATAGTGACCGACAGCAGTTTTCCCCGCAGACCGGCCAGCAGGTTACAGATGAGATCGTGCGTCATGGGACGCCCGATGTTGCGCTTGGTCAACGCGGCCAGGATGGCGTCGGCCTCGGCGACCCCGACCACGATGGGCAGCACGCGGTCTTCGTGGCGCAGCAGCACTACCGGCTGATACGCCGGATCGGGGCTGACGCCCAGCACTTCAAGCTTGAGCATGGGATACCTCCTGAGTCGATTCTATCCTATTATGCCCGGCATGCCCAAAAAGTACGCGTTTTGAGCCGCGGATGAGTATTATGAGTCTTATGGAACCCCCATTAGACCCATTGTTCCGTCAACAATAATTACCCGATTAGGCACCTTTTCGTTCCCGGTGCTACAATTAAATCCGGCGCGGCGTTGTAGCGCCATGACGCCACGCCCTTCGACGGCCCGCAGGCGCCCACATTCCGAGGTATCCCCTTTATCCCACATTCCGGTCCACGCTTCGCGTGAAGTGCGAGCCGCCGAGCGAACCTTTTCTCCAGCCGATAAGGATATGCGCTATTATGGCAGCCACAGTTCAAACCCGTATTCGACGCAGCAACACCATCAAACGCTCGCCGATGGACCTTTACGACTATTGGCGGGACCTCTCCAACCTGCCGGAGCTGATGCCCTATCTCGAGCGCGTAATCATGAGCGACACCACCCGCTCGCGCTGGTACGCCAGGACGCCGGGCGGTCAGTCGATCGAGTGGAATGCGCGCATCACCGAGGACGAGCCGGGCCGTGTGATTGCCTGGGAGTCCGAAGAGGACGCCGACATGGCCAGCAGCGGCAGCGTGCGGTTCTCGCCCGCGCCCGGCGACAAAGGCACCGAAGTCGTGGTCGACATGAATTACGACCCGCCCGGCGGCGCGCTGGGCGACATGGTCTCGAAGCTGCTGGGCGAAAACCCGGCCCAGGTGCTCACCGAAGGCCTGCGCCGCTTCAAGCGCCGCATGGAAGCCGGCGAGATTCCCACGATCGAAAGTCAGCCGCGCGGCACCTGCGGCAAGGGGAGATAGATCATGAAAGCGGTAACCTGGTGCGGCAAGAAGACCGTCAACGTCGAGGAAGTAAGCGAGCCTCGCATTCTCAACCCGCACGACGCAATCGTGCGCATCACCCTCACCGCCATCTGCGGCTCCGACCTGCACCTCTACGACAACTACATCCCCACGATGGAACCGGGCGATATTCTCGGACACGAGTTCATGGGTGAGGTGGTCGAAATCGGCGCGGAGGTCTTTAACCTGCGTGTGGGCGATCGCGTGGTGGTGCCGTTTACCATTTCCTGCGGCCGGTGCTGGTTCTGCGAGCAGCAGCTCTATTCGGCCTGCGACAACACCAACCCGAACGCCTGGATGGCGGAAAAGGTTTACGGTCATTCCGGCGCGGGCATCTACGGCTATTCGCACATGCTCGGCGGCTATGCCGGCGGCCAGGCGCAGTACGCGCGTGTACCGTTTGCCGACGTCGGCCCGATCAAGATCCCCGACGGCCTGCGCGACGAACAGGTCCTCTTCCTCAGCGACATTTTTCCCACCGGCTACGCGGCCGCGGAAAACTGCAACATCCATCCCGGCGACATTGTCGCCATTTGGGGCGCGGGGCCCGTGGCGCAGTTCGGGATTCGCAGCGCGTTCATGCTCGGCGCCGAACGCGTCATTGCGATCGACCGTGTGGCCGAACGCCTCGACATGGCCGAGCGCGCCGGCGCGGAAACCATTGACTACAGCGAAGACAACGTCTTCGAGAAGCTCATGGACATGACCGCGGGCCGCGGCCCGGACTCCTGCATGGACGCCGTCGGCCTGGAAGCGCACGGCACCAGCCCCGATGCGGTTTACGATCGCGTCAAGGCGGCCACCATGATGGTTACGGATCGCATCCACGCCCTGCGCCAGGCCATCGAGGCGGTGCGCAAATGCGGCACCTTGTCCATCCCCGGCGTGTACGGCGGCGTGGCGGACAAGTTCCCCATCGGCGCCGTGTTTGGCAAGGGCATCACGATTCGCACGGGCCAGACCCACGTGCAGCGCTACCTGCGGCCCTTGCTGGACTGCGTGCAGCGCGGCGACATCGATCCCTCGTTCGTCATCACGCACCGCTTCCCGCTCGAGGAGGCCCCCGAAGCCTACGCCCTGTTCAGCGAACGCCGCGACGGTTGCGTCAAGGTGGTTTTGCAGCCGTAGTACAATTGGCCACAACAGAACCCAAAGAACACAAAAGAAACAGGCGCCTCGGTCAGGCGCCTGTTTCTTTTGTGTTCTTTGGGTTCTGGTGTGGCCGGATTCCGCCCTATTCCGGCTTCGCGGCTCCGGGCTTGCCGCCGGCCGCCGCCGCTCTCTTCAGCCGCTCCTGCTCGGCTTCATACGCGGCCTTGGCGTCGGCCGCGTCGACGGCCTTCTTGGCGGCGGTGCTCTTCAGTTCGTCGCGCCGCTTGCCGTGCGGCGTGCTCGGATCGTCGGTGATCGGACTCAATACCTGCTCGACGCTGTTGTACGTGTCGATGGCGTCCATGAAGGACTTCGCCTCGAGCGCCTGGTCGCCCTTGGCGATGGTCTCCCGCGCGCGCTTGATGGCTTCTTCCTTGATGGTGTTGATGCGGCGTTGAATCTCGGCGATCCGCTCCTCGGCCGCCATCTTCAATTCCGGGAACTGGTCCGTCACTTTGCTGAACAGATCGTGGGCGCTTCCGTACCACGTCAGCGCGTTCGAATAATCCTGCACCTTCTCGCTCTGGTCGGCCTGGCGCATGACCTGCTCGGCCGAGTTGATGATGTTTGTCTGCGTCTCGAGCGCCTCGTCCATCTCGCGCTTAAGGTCGCGCGTGTCGGCCAGCATCCGCTCGGCCGCCGCGTTGTCCCGGCTGTATTCGAGCGCGCGGCTGAAGGACGTCAGCGCATCCGTCACCCGTTTGTAGCCGCCCGGTTTGCGCGCCGCCTCGGCCTGCGCCTTCCCGAGGTCGAGGTAGTACCCCGCCAGTTTCTCCGACAGGCGCTTGCGGTCGGCCGTCGGCATCTCGAGGGCGGTCTCCCACTCGCGCACCGCCCGCTCGCGCAGGTTCACGTCGTTGGCCTGTCCACCGTAAGTGTAAAAGAGGTCGCCCACGCGCTCGTAGACTTCCGCCAGGCCCGGGTTTTCACGTTCGAGCAGCGCATAACGCTTTTCGGCTTCTTTGACGTTGCGCTTGATTTTGAGCAGGTATTCCATCTCGTTGAACAGGAACCACGTCACCGCTTCCGGCGACGCTTTCACATCCGCTATCGCGTCGGAGGGACGCAGGATCGTGTACCACACGTCCGAAGTGGCCTGAACCGATTCGCCGAAGAAAGAAGGGGCGGCCTGCCTCAGGTATCCGCCGTAGCCCGAGCCCGTCCGATAATCTTCGGCAATGATCCGCTTGGCATCTTCGTAGAACGGCCGAATCGATGAAAGGTAGCTCGGAATGCTGCGCACCACCTGGAGGCGCCCTTCGGGCATGAAGCGGTACTGTTTGACGTGCTTGTCAATGTCCTGCTCGATCCGCGCCCTCATTTGAACCGCTTGCGGGGAAGGCTCCAGTGAGTACGGCAGCATCATGTCCGATACGATCGCCGACAGCAGGCCCATGCGATAGGCAAAATAGCTGCCGACCCCGTACCGGCGCACCTCGCGCAACAGCACCATCTGGTTGCCGATCATCTCGATGGCATCGGCATCGGTGCGAATCTTCATCGCTTCAATGAGGCTGTCAACGCCGTCTTGCGCGCCGGCCAGCACGTCCGCGCGATAACTGACGTTGTCGCCTTCAAAAACGAGCGGCATCTTCTCGTCCAGGCGCTGAATCGCCGTCTGAGTGATAGCCCGTTGCGCGACAGGACCCCACGCCTCCGCGTTCATCGCCGTCAGGCCCAGGAGCAGGACTCCCCCCATCGCCACTCTCGCTCGTATACTCGTCATCTGCCTGTTATCCTTCGGTTATTGCCGCGTGACTCAGAGGGCGTTTTCCGCGCCCGTACCGGCGAGCCGTCGAGAAGCAAAAGCCTCTCCCCAGAGTCCAATACCGCACGGCCCCGCGCTTGACGCCGATCTTATTCTACCCGACCAAACGTATTCCCGCCACTGAACGCCCCCTAAAAGGTCTCCGCAGACCGGAAACGGGTGTACCTTTCATCTAAGATGTTACCCTAGCATGAGATACGGGCGGATATCAACGAACACCTTCGAACAGGTGACCACTGTGGACTGTATAACTTCAAAGACGAATCCAAAAACAATAAATTCACCGGCTATCGAGTCGCCCCCGCACGACGCCCGGTTTGTCGCGCTCTTTTCCCGCGCCCTACTCGTTGCTTTTCCCGAAGGGCCTCCCTGCTAGTCAGGCCGACAGGACCGTGCGGAAGAGCAGGGGAGTCTGCCAATCCGATAAGGTTTTTCCCCACCTTCAATTATTTCCGTCCACTATTGCTTGCTTATCGTGCGTCCAGCGGGCATAATACTAACTGAAGGGTCAGTTATTATATGAGCGCAGCAAAGCATACAGAGTCCAAATGGAAACGGCAGCCCGACGAACGGCCGAACCAAATTCTCTCGGCCGCCGTGGAGGTCTTTGCGGAAAAGGGGTTTCGCGCGGCCACGATGGACGAGATCGCCGCGGCCGCCGGCATTACCAAAGGCACCATCTACCTGTATTTCGCCAGCAAGGAAGAGCTTTTTCTCGCCATGACCCGGCGCCACTTCGAGCGCGTGCTGGCCCTGTTGCCCGAGGTGAGCCTCGACGAGGCGGACACACCGGAGGAACTCACGCGCCGTATCGGC
>JAVEWL010000426.1:0-5254 GCA_034004565.1 FCB group bacterium
GGTGAGCGACGTGTATGCGGAAGGCGGCGAGGGCGGTCTGGAGTTGGCCGAGAGGGTGGTCGAGGCGGCCGCGAAACCGGGGCGGTACGAGTTCCTGTATCCGCTCGAATCGACAATTAAGGAAAAGATCGAAACGATTGCCACGAGCATGTATGGCGCGGAAGGCGTGGACTACGAGCCGAAGGCAGAAAAGGACATCGCGTGGCTGACGGAGTGGGGCTTTGACCGTTTGCCGGTGTGCATGGCCAAAACGCAGATGTCGCTGTCGCACGATCCGCGCTTGCGTGGGGCGCCGAAGGGGTTTCGCGTGCCGATCCAGACGGTGCGTGCGTCGGTAGGGGCGGGGTTCCTGGTGCCGATTTGCGGGGAGATGAATTTGATGCCGGGATTGCCTTCGGTTCCGGGGGCTACGCGGATCGATGTGGATGCGGAAGGGAACATTGTGGGGCTGTTTTGATGGGGCTGTCGACTTGAAATGAAGTCAGAGGCATTTTTGATTTTGGGTTTTCGGTTTTAGATTTGGGGCCAGTAAGACGGTAGTGTCTGCTAGAGGCCGATGGGTGGATAGAGAAAAGATGCGGCTCCCGCTGCGATTTCACGTTGAGTGATTTGGGGGAAGAAAAGACGGGCGGTCTCGCGTTGGCGGGACCGCCCGTGCTGCTTGAAACTACTAGTCGTTGCCACCGAGGCCGAAGAAGAGGGCGGCAAGGAGGGCCTTGAGTCCGATGGAACCCAGGGCGAGAGCAGGGCGCTTATGGCTCAGCGTCTTTACATGCTTCATTGGGGGTCTCCTTGTGATGGTGGTAGTGAGTCAAAGACGACTCTTTGGTGAACACATTATCGCAAGTAAACGCTCTAAAAGCGAACTTCAGGGAGCCTGTTTCACGGGGGTATCGCCCATGAGTGCGGCCACCTTGGGTTCGATGGCTTCGGCCCAGATGCGATGCCCCTCGGAATTGGGATGTTCGAAATCGGGCAGGAGTTCTTTCTTCATTTTACCGTCGGGATTGACCCAGAGGTTGTTGATGTCCATGTAGAAGATGTGCTCGTTGTCCGCGAGCTTTGACGTGATTTCATTGGCCTTGTAGAGGGTTTCGCGCTCGGGGGTCGGATTCTCACGGCGAGGGAAGATGGCGAGCATGAGGATCCTGGTGTCGGGGAGCTTGGTGCGCAGCTTCTGGACGATGGCGGTGACCGCCTCGGCGATCTCTTCGGCCGTGTTGCTACCGTCGTTGTTCTGACAGATCATGACGATGGCGAGCTTGGGCGAGATACCGTCGATATTTCCGTGGTCAAGGCGCCAGAGGACGTGCTCCGTGCGGTCGCCGCTGATGCCGAGATTGAGGCCGTTTCGCGGGGCGTAATACTTGTCCCAGGTTTCCTTGCCCTGGTTTTCCCAGTGCTGGACGATGGAATCGCCGATGTAGATGAGGCCGACGTTTCCTTCCTGGGCGCGCTTGTTCATGGCCTCGTGGCGGGCAAACCAGGCAGGGTCTCCGCCGGGAACGGGTTCGCTTGCCGTATTGGCGAGAGCGGGCATGCTGAAGAGCATGCCGAGAAACAGCGGATACAGCGAGCGTAGTGCGTGGCGCGTTTTCACGAGGCGTTTCCCTTCACAGTGATGCTTCCCAGTTTATACCGTCTATGTCCGTCTTCGTTTCCGAGGGGGAGGGCGATGCGGGGCGTGCCAAGGCGGTCGCCGATTGAGATGAAGAGGTCGAAATCGCCCGTGGGCATGTTGGGTGCGAAGCCGTGGGAGGATTGCGCGGACTTCGCGGGGGCCTCATTGATGGGAGCGACGGCGAGGTCGCGCGCGTCGAACGTTTCATCGACGAATACGGCCACGATGCCGCCTTTGGCGTCCTTCAGGGTGTATGCGGGATGGCCGCCGGGGTAGCAGGGGGCGACGCCGGCGTTGGCCCAAGTGGATGCGAACGTGGGGCGGTCTGCAAGGGTGACGGACGTGGGCCAGGAGGCTTCGCGGAGCTGGATGCGGTAGCCGAGGCGCAGGTTGACGCGGTCGATGAGTGGACGCTCCTTTTCGAGGAATTCGCGCGGGAACCAGTGGATGCACATGTAGCTGGCGTGGTAGTCCTCGATGGCTTGGAGGAAGAGGTCGCGCTGCCAGGCGCCGCGCGCGATGGAGGATTCGTAATGCTCGTGTTCGAGCATCACGGGCAGTCTTGGCCAGACGGCCTGGGCCATGTCGGCGTGGAAATAATGGTTGGGCGGAGGTTGGACGAGGATGCTGTCGTCGCGGAGGGTCATGCCCTTGGAGAACGCGTAGGGGACGAGGTCATCGCCCTGGAAAGACAGGTCGTCGTTGGCGGCGAGCAACGTCTTTGTGAATATCTGGGCGTGGAGGTCGATGTGCTTCTTGACGACGTCCGCGGGGACCTGCAACTGGGTGCTGGCAAAGGTGTGGGCCTCGCCCCAGACGCCGAAGGAGCCGACGTCGATGAAGGCAACGTTGGGATTGCCGTCGTATCGGGCGGCGGCGGCCTTGAGGAAATTGGAGAGTTTCTCCAGGAAGATGGGGTCGTTGTAGTCGGGCTCCCACATGTCGCCCTTTTCGACGACGCCTTTGCCGAATGTGAAGTCGTAGCCTTTCGCGCCGGCGTCCTGCACCCACTTTGGGGTGGCGTAGCGCATCCAGGATTCGGAGCAGGTGAAGCGGAAGGCGACTTGCAGGCCTCTGTCGATCCAGCGCTGGGCGGGGGCGTCTACGACGGACCAGTCGAAGCGGCCTTCCTCGGGTTCGATGTAGGACCAGGGAAGGCGGAGGTAGATTGAGGAGAGACCGGGGAAATCGTCGAGGGTATCGGAGGGTTCGAGTTTGGATCCGTAGTTGGGGAGCAGGTTCGAGTAGAAATTGAGGTCCCAGCCCATCATGGGATTTACGAGGGCCTGGCCGTTGTCGCCGGGGTAGATGGTGACGCGGTCCTGGGCGTGGGCCGAGAGTTGCAGGGACAGGATTAAGCAGAGTGCAAGCAGGCGCATGGCGATCCTCCGGTTGAGGGGACATTATGGCGATGGGCGGGGGGAGGATCCAGTGGATTTTCGATTTTCGATTTTCGATTTTAGATTTGGGGGTGGTCTCGCTCCCCGGCCCTTTCCCCTGCGTTTTGTGGCACCCCCAAGACGGCCTCATGGCTTGGGGGTGTTTTCATTTTGACAGGATAACAGGATTGGCAGGATGGACAGGATGAGGAAAGAGTAAGATCACCACAAAGGCTCAAAGACTCGAAGAACCACGAAGAACTGCAAGAGCTTTTGACAGGATTTACACGATTGGGAAGATGAGGAGTTCCTCATAGCTTCTGTGATTTCCATAGTTCGCATGGGCCTTATGGGTCTTATAGGTCTTATGGGAGCTATGGGAGTCATGGGAAGGATGGGAGGAATGAGGTGGAGCTCTTCATTGAGCCTTTGTGGTGATCTTGCGGTTTCCCAATGCTGCGCATCCTGGAAATCCTGGTATCCTGGCAATAATGAAAACACCCCCAAGCCATGAAGCCGGCTTGGGGGTGCCACAAAGACGACGCGCTGGGGAGTGGGTCAGGACATTTGGGCTTCGGGGTTGTTGAGTTCGACGATCAGGAATTCGATGAGGAGGGTTTGGTTGCCGCGTTGGACTTCCAGCTTGACGCGGTCGCCGATGAAGAGGCCCCAGATGACGAAGTCGACGTCTTGCGCCTGGCGGACGGGTTGGCCGTTGATGGAGGTGATGACGTCGCCGGCTTGTAGGCCTGCCTGGTGCGCCGGGCAGCCTTCGACGATGCTCACGACGATGGTGCCGGCTGTTGCGCGGACGCCGAGGCGCTGGAGGACGTTGGGGTCGATGTCGCGCAGTTCGTGCACCTTGAAGCCTGCCCAGGGATTGCGCCGGCGGCCGTGCTGGATGATTTCTTCGGCGACGCGTTTGGCACGGTTGATGGGGATGGCGAAGCCGAGGCCGACGCTGCCGCCGCTCTGGCTGAAGATCATGGTGTTGACGCCGACGACGGTTCCGTGCGCGTTGACGAGCGGTCCGCCGCTGTTGCCGGGGTTGATGGCGGCGTCGGTTTGGATGAGGTTCTGGTAGAGGCGCTGGCCGTGGGCGATTTCGGCCCTGACGCGGCGGTGATTGGCGGAGACGACGCCGACGCTGACGGAGGGTTGGGGGTCGTTCATGAGCATGCCGAAGGGGTTGCCGATTGCGATGACCCATTCGCCGATGAGCAGGTTGTCGGAGTCGCCCAGGGGGATGTAGGGAAGCGGGGTTTCCGTGGCCTGGAGGACGGCGAGATCGGTGAGCGGGTCGACGCCGACGAGCTTGACGTCGATTACGCGGCCGTCGGGGAGGGTGACGGACGCGATACCCGCCGCGCCTTCGATGACGTGGTAGTTGGTGAGGATGTGGCCCTGGTTGTCGAAGATGAAGCCGCTGCCGACGGACTGGATCTCGCGCTCGCGGAGGCGATAGCGGGGCGCCACGCCGCCGAAGAACTCGAAGAAGTCGCGGTAGAAGGGATCGAGCACGCGCTCGCGCTGGACCTGCACGACGTTGATCGAGACGACGGCGGGCGAGGACTTTTCGATGGCCTGCACGAGGGCGTTGCGGCGCGATGTGTCGATGTTCGATTGAATGTCGGGCGATTGGGCCTGTGCGGAGGAGAAGACGCCGCACAAGAGAATAGCGACCGGCAGGATCGTGGGTGTGAGGAGATGCCGTGGACCGGTGTGCATCGGCTTCGACCTTCTTCGTTGTCCCTTGAAGATGGGAGGTATGGGAATTATGGGAATTATGGGATGTATGTAATGCATGGCCCGAAGTGAATTCAATTAGAGATGATGTTGAAAGGCCTTTCCGGGTCCCTTGCTACTGGACCCGGAAAGGCCGCTTGGTGTTACGGGGTGCCGCTAGGAGCCGGCTGCCGGAGCCGGAGCCGGTTGCTCGGCTGCGGGGGCTTCGGGAGCCGGTGCCGCCTCGGGCGCCGCGGGGGCAGCCGCCTCGGGCGCAGGGGTTGCGGTGGCCGCTTCAGGCGCTGGCGCGGGGGCTGCTTCGGGCGCGGCGGCGTCGGGCGCAGGCGGGGCCGGGGCGGCTTCCGGTGCCGGAGCGGGGAGCTCGATCGCCGGGGCCGCAACGGGGGCGGCCGGCATGACGTTCTCCAGGCCCGGGATTGCCGGCATGGCAGGCGCGGCTGCGTCGGGAGCGGTGTTGACCAGCACTTCCTTCGTGGCAAGGAGGGTCATCACGTCTTCGGGCGCGAGG
>JAVEWL010000427.1:0-5249 GCA_034004565.1 FCB group bacterium
CCCCCGAGGCCGTCCGACAGCACGTCCGGTATCTCATGGACACCTGCGGCGCCCGCGGCCGCTACGCCATCGGGTCCGGTAACACCGTGCCCAGCTATGTTCCCGTCGAGAACTACCTGACCCTCATTGATGAAGCTAACACGCCCGTAACAGTCTGACCGTAGACTGTGAAGCGATGAGTCTTATGGGCCGGATGGGGCTTCCATAAGACCTATTCGACCTATTCGACATTTTTTCTTCATTTTCCTGCCTTGGGACTTGACCCGAAAGTCTTCCGAAAGTATAATTACTTCAGGAATGAAGCCTTCTAGTTACCGTGTTCCCGGAGTATGGAACCGGACGCCGACTCTATTCCCGGCGGGAAGGAGGAGCGATGCAAAGTTCTTCGTATCTGTTCAGTGACATGAGCGACGAGCCCCAACCGGCCAAGCCGGTGCGCCGTCGCCGGACGCAAATGAGCGCCCTGCCCCCCGGACTGCGTGCCGCGCTCGAAGGGCTCAAGCACACCATCAACACCATTCCCGATGCTGAATGGGAAGTGCGCCGCCAGCAGTGGAATGCGCTCCAGCGTGAAATCAAGAAGGGCCGCGTGATGCCGGAGGACGAGGAACCGCCTCGCCGCCGTTCGGCCGCCCTTGACCCCACGAAACGAACCTAACCTCTCTATACAAACGCCGGCCCGCAGAACTTGTTGCAAGTTCCTGCGGGCCGGTCGTTTACAGCGGTATAGTGCTTACTTCTTGGCGGCCTCGTCCAGCTTGGACAGGTACTTGTCCGGTTCCGCATTCAGCTTCTTCTCGCATCCACCACAGCACAGGCGCACAAGTCGGTTCTTGACCACGACATCCTTCGGTTCGCCCATGCTGCCCAGCTCTTCGCCGGTCACCACGCAGGTCGTCAGAGGGTAGCTATCCTTCTGGGCCGCAACGATTTCACTGTCGAGCTTCGCCGAGTACTTGGCTCGGTCCGCCTCGAATTTCGGGGGGCAGCCGTCGCAGCAGAATCGCACCAGGCGATTGCCGATGACCTTGTCGACGCCCTTGTCGGCCTCAATTTTCGCGCCGCTTACCGGGCATGTGTCCACCGGATACGTGTCCTTTTGCAGCGCGACAATGGCGTCGTCCACCTTCTTCGTGTACGTCGCCTTGTCGGCCTCGAATTTCGGGGGACAGCCCTCGCAGCAGAACTTGATCTCGCGGCCGTCGATGACTTTGGTCACGGCCTTGTCGTCGAGCGCCTTGCCCGATACGGGACAGGTTTTGAGCGGATACGGTTCGCTCTTGGGGGCGTCGGCCGCCCAAGCGCCGCTTACCACACAAACCGCAGCCGCACCAGACAGCAATATCGCCAACTTCTTACGCAAAAGCGTCTTCATCGCATGTTGCTCCTTGTGAACGTCAACCAACGCAGGGGGAAACCGTGGCAGGTAAAGAGCAACTGCGATGCCAAAGTGCGACCTGGGCTAAGTGCTTTCTTGGCAAGGCTCACCGCCGCAACCCAAAGCAAGCGGCACCAGTTCCTGATCAGGAGCCACAACAGAAACTGGCCTGCGCCCTGGCACTCCAGGCCCTACAACGATGGGTGCCACCCGGCAATTACACACTCGCCTGACCACAACTGACAATGTACCAAGGGCTGGACAAATGCAGTCGGGAAAGGCCTACTGCGACGCGCATGATGCTGGCTGGCTCGGCTACGGGCTCGTCTCCAAGGTCGCCGCGAAAAGATGCATAGCCCCTCCGGAGGTGCCGCTGTATACGATGCGGCTGGTCCCGGGAATACTCGATGGGAAGACCTGATTCCCGGGTAAAGCTATGCGGAAATCCTCACCCGAACCGTTTGCGTTCGAGATCATGAGATCGAACCCGCTGAGCGAAAGCGTTTCGTAGAAGAAGTCATCGTTAAAGAGGTTGTTGAAGTCCTGGCAGTACAAGACAAGCTTTCCATCCTGCGAAAACGCCGGCGCCTCGGCGAACTGAGCGGAGTCACTCACCCGAATCGGCTCCAGGTTCCCGTCGCTCGCGTGCGTCGGGGCAAACACAGAGATGTTCGTGCCCGGCTTGTGCGGCGCATCAAGAATGTCATCGATGTTCTTGAGCACATACACATTGGCGACATCGGGCTCGACGCCACAGTCGTCGCTTTGCATATCGGCAAAGGCCACCCGCTTACAGTCCCACGACACGGCCACCCAATCCGGGTCGAGCGTGCCGTCAGCAAAATCGGTCAGAAAGATGGGGAGGCGCCACGGGTCCTCGCTTCCGTCGGAAAGAATAGGAAGCGCAACGATTTGAATGGAATCACCATTACGGTGCTGAGCGATCTCCCAGTTCCCATGAGAAAGCGCGGTGGTGCTGACATCGCTGGGGACCACTCCGTGGATGGGCCAGGACTCGAGGCCGGACAGTGCGCCCGGCGCGGGAATTTCAATACGAAATGCCGATACCAGAATCGCCGAATCGTCCGGCGTCCAGCATATGGCGGTATTGGGATGCGCGTCGTAATAGTCGGGCGTGATGCGCCGGTAACTTGTGGGATCGTCCACATCCACCAGGAAGAAGGAGAAGTGCTTCGTGGCCGTGTTCACCGCCCAGAAGGCAACGGTCTCGCCGTCGTGCGAACTCTGCCCCACAAAAGCCTGCCGCCCCGCCACGTTCGACCCGTCCGATGCAGCACCCGCGTAAAACGACGGAGCCAGCAAATCGACGGTATTGCTCAGACTGTACGTCACGTTGGTGGGCTGCGGACAACCCGAGGAGAGCAAGGCAAGTCCCAAAAGCATAGCGCATGGCGCCGCACGACGAAGGCTCATCCCCGCTTCTCCCTGGCATTCCCCTGTTGATTGCCCAGCGCTTTGGCCACCTTGGTGCTGGCGCTATCCCCCACGCCGAGCGGGAGCGAGCCTAACACGGCAGCACTACGCTGTCAAGCCGTTATTGCGCTGTCTTAAAGGAGATCGGCAGCGGGCGCAGCGCACGGTAAAAAACAGGCGGGACGGCGCCGGGTGGGCCGTCCCGCCTGAAGGATGTTTGAGCGTTAGTGCTTGCGGGCGCGGAGTCGCCGCAGGCCCAGGCTGCCCAGTAGCGCGGTTGCCGCCAGGAGCGACACCACCGATGTCACCGGCACCGGGGGTGCGGGTGGCTCGTTCGGGTCGGTGCCGGCGGTGATTTCGTCGCTGTCGCTAGCCCCGTCGCCGTCGCTGTCGGCGGCCAGGGGATTGGTATGGTGCGTGTAGGTCTCGTCCGCATCGGAGAGACCGTCGCCGTCGTCGTCCGCGTCCACCGCGTTGGATTCGCCGTCGTTGTCCGTGTCGTAGAGGAATGCGTCGACGGCGTCGAGGATGCCGTCGTTGTCGTCGTCGGGATCGGCGTTATTGTCGATACCGTCGTTGTCGGTGTCCAGCGGCATCGCGTCGTCGAAGTCGAGGGTGCCGTCGCTGTCGTCGTCGGGATCGGTGTCGTTATTGACGCCGTCGTTGTCCGTATCGAGCGGCATGAGATCGTCGACATCGGGAATGCCGTCGTTGTCGTCGTCAAGGTCGCTGGAGTCCGGGATTCCGTCGCCGTCGGTATCCGTAGAGCCGCCGAGGCCGTAGACGGAGAAGTGGTCCACGCTGAACGAGATGCGATTATTCGCGGGGTCACGCACGATGCCTTCGGTCACCTCGTCGTCATAAACTCCGCTCACGGGATTGAAACGGAACACGCGCAGCGCGTTTTCATTCAGTCCCAGGATTTCCGCGTCGGTATACGTGATCGTCACCGTGATAGCCGGATTAAACGTCGTGCCGTCGGGCCCGAAATCCCGCAGGACCGGAATGGCCTCGACCTCAGGCGGCAGTTGAATGGGCTCAACCGGGTTTACGGGCGTCAGCACCTGAATCTGCTGTACCTCGCCGTCGGGGAAATTGATGGTCGTGGCGGTGGGGATGGTCACCACGGTGCCGCTGCCGTCTTCGGCTTCCTGCGGGACCGTTGTTATAACATCGTTATCGCCCAAGTCCGTGCCGCTTACAGTCGTCAACACTTCAATGCTGGACATGAACAGGTGCATCATCCCTGCCACATCGCCATCGTAGAGAATGCGGATGCCTGCGGGCGTGCTGGACGTGAATGCCTGATTTCCCGGCATGGCTAGACGGAAGTCATCCCCCGAGCCGTCGGCGTTCGAGATCATGATGTCGAAGTCACCCAAAGGGAAAGTGTCAAAGAACCGATTGTTCGCAAAAACGTTATTGAAGTCCTCTTCGTAAAAAAGGAGGCTATTGTCCTGCGAGAAGGTGGGGCTGTGAGCGAAGTTGTCAGAATCGCCCGCGCGAACGGCAATCAGGTTGCTATCGTTCGCGTCAATGGGGGCCAAAGACGAAATACTCGTGCCCGGTTTGAGCGGCGCAGAGAGGATTGCCTGAATGTTTTTCAGTACATATACATTGCCCGTATCGGGAAGATCGATGGCGGAGGCTCCGCGATAGTCTGCAAACGTGACGAGGGTGCCGTCCGGAGATACTGAGGGCCAGTCCGCCGAAAGCGTGCCATCGTTGAAATCCGTGATGATGACCGGCTGGCGAGCGGGATCCTCGCTGCCATTACCCAGAATTGGAAGCGCGACAATATTGTTTACCCCGGGCTTGAGCTTTAGCGAAAAAGCCCAATTGTTCGCAGGCAAAGAAGTTACACTAGTATCGTTGGGAGAGATTCCATGAATAGTCAACGCCGTCAGACCCGAAATTTCCCCCACGGGCGGAATCATTATGCGATAAGGACCGATGATGAGAGCGGAATCGTCCGGGGTCCAATAAATGGGCGCGCTGGGCGTGTAGCCAAAATCACCCGTAATACGCCTGAAACTCGCGGGCACGCCCACATCCACCACAAAGAAGGAGCTCTGGCGGTTGGCGGCATTCACCGCCCAGAAAGCAATTCGCTTGCCGTCATGTGAGGTATGCCCAAAGAAAGCCTCACTCCCCAACACGTTGGAGTCGTCCTCTGCCTGTCCCGCATAGAATGACGGGTCCAGCATGTCGACCGACTCGCCCAGGCTGTAGGTCACTTGTGCCTGCGCAACGGCAAACGATCCCACGACAGCGAACGCCAATATTCCCACTATTGCCCTGCAACGGGTCTTCATCTGCACCTCCCTTATCCCTTGTCACCCAGGCCCGCGCACAAGCACAGAACCCCACTCAAATCAAACGTCGCGAAAACACCCACCTCCAGAAATGCATTACCTTTACCGGTAAAGACAATAGA
>JAVEWL010000428.1:0-5243 GCA_034004565.1 FCB group bacterium
CCGCAACCGCAATTCTACGTAGCGTTAGGGAAGAGTTCAAACGTCCATTGCCGGCACTGTGGCGCTTCATGGTACAGTAGTGCTGGAATCCGCGCCGCCGTTAACTTAGGAGACCCCGACGTGGCGTATCAAGCTCAGTCCGATCCGCTTCCTCTTCGGGAAGATGCCTCCGGTGCTCTGCGCGTCGGGGAGTCGCGAGTCCTGTTCGAGTTGGTGATTCGCGCCTTCCAGGACGGCGCAACTCCCGAGTCAATCGTGCAACGCTATCCGACACTATCCCTTTCCGACGTGTATGCCGTCGTGGCCCATTACCTGCGCCATCGCGACGAAGTCGAAGCGTACCTGTTGGAACGCGAACGCCTTGCCGGAGAAATCCTCGAACGGGCGGAAGGGCTGCATGGTGACCTCGGCGAAATCCGCGCCCGTTTACTTGCACGCCGCCGGAGCTGACCGCACACCATGCTGCGGGGCGTCGGCGATTAGAAGTTCTGTAGGTCCGAAGGACCGGCCGGTAGTTGCCACGGGCGTAAGCCCGTGGATCCCAGCCGCCCCAGCGTAAAGGTCCGAAGGACCGGCACATCCTAGGTCCACAAGTACCTTTCGTCATACTCAATGCCGTGTTTGTCCAGAAGACCAACCAACTCGGACTTGAAGTCCTTCTGGTGATGGTGCTCTTCCTGATGTCGAATATAGGCGAGCAGATTGGGTTCTGCGGATTTGCTCACTGTAAACGCCGCGTATCCCTCCTGCCATGCGAAATGCTCGAAGCCTGGCAGGTTTTCATGAACCCAATGCGACGAGTTGGACTTGAGGGCATTGAGCGCGTCCGCA
Organism: FCB group bacterium; assembly: GCA_034004565.1. Classification (GTDB taxonomy): domain Bacteria; phylum Hydrogenedentota; class Hydrogenedentia; order Hydrogenedentales; family SLHB01; genus JAVEWL01. Next base: position 832 of record JAVEWL010000428.1, read on the forward strand.
ATTGTCACATTCGACGGCAACGAAACCTCAAGATGAACGTGGTCGGCAGTTCCTCCGATGGCAAGCAGGCGGCCGTGCCGATTGGTCAAGATACCACCCATATAGCCATAAAGACGGTCCCGCCATTCGGGGGTGATGAGAGCGCGTCGGTCTTTGGTGGACCACACGAAGTGATACCGCAGGAACAGAAAGCTGCCCGACATCGCCTTTCCCTCACGGTTGTTGTGCCGGTCCTACGGACCTCCAGTATGGGGGTGGGGTCGGGATCCACGGGCTTACGCCCGTGGCAACTACCGGCCGGTCCTTCGGACCTACTAATGGTAATCTCTCTGTTGCTTTGTATACATTCAAATGGCGTTAGCACGATGGCTCATTTTGGGAGGCACTGCGGAAGAGTAATGGCGGCCTTAGGCTAGCACGCTTGCCACATCTTCCCAGGAGATCTCCTCGATCTTCCTTGATATGATCACCAGTTGTCCAGACCGTTCCAGCGCGTCCCAATGTCCTTTGACCGCTCCTCTCGCGCACTCTTTCAGTCTCAGAGGCTCCGGGTGAATGATGACCATACGCTTCTTGGTACTGGAACGCAGCCATTCTAGGACCTGCGTGTTTATACCTTTGTCGCCGAATCCATATCCACACACAATCAGGGCGTCTGCTTTATGCAGGTTCGTATAAAACAGCACGAAAAGGTCTGCAAAGAAACCCATGGTGTACTGAAGCATCTTATTGAAGGTGCCCACCAAGATCAGTGGCGTGGAGAAGATAGAGTATTGAGCAGATCCGTCTCGGCCCGTAATACGTGTGTGACTGTTGCCGGATGCAATTCCTATCCCGTCATCATATTGGTAGCAGCCTAATGAGCCATGAAGTTTGAAGAGGCGAAGGGAGGCGGACGGCTCTTCATACAGGGTCCGGTCCCAATAGCGAACGTCATTAATGGGTTCAGTAAAACCATCAATGAATGTTAGCTCCTCCGCTCTTAGGTACGTCTCCAATAGCAAGTCATTATTGAGCGTGAAGATGTCCACCTGCTCCATGCGGAATTCAGAATGCGCGTCTCGCAGGAATCCTAAATGGTCCATGCGTAAGGGTTGCGTCCATAACATCCCACATACGACACACTTGATATAATTGACGGTTTCGCGTGCAATCGAATGCACGTCGTAGGATTCATGCCCGTTTCCCATCCACCTCTTGACAACGGTCTCTCGATAGACCGGGCTTGATTCCAACTTCTCGATAAGCGCAAGTGTGACCGGGTTTTCAAATTCCATCGCCTCGCTGTCTGCCAACTGCGAAGCCATATAGGCAGCATCTTCGTAATTCACACGGTAGAGATCTCCGTAAAACCTCCTACGCTCATCTTCCAATAGATTGAGAAAGGCGACGACAGAAGTCACATGATCATCCACGTCCTGAATATCAGGGTACAGGGGAGGACCGAAATAGTAGCTTTCATCGGTGTGCCTGGCTACCCCGTATCCGGAGAATATCCGTTCCGCAATTTCGCCTGTAGTCGGCATACCCGCGGGAACGGAAACGCCGCTGCCAAACAGAAACGCAAGCCTCATCACGATCCCCCTCTTAACATTGCCTGGATTCAGCGGTTCACGATGCCTCGGCGACCGGCTCGTCAGTATACGAAATCCGCGGAGGGTCGACATCGAGATCGACCTGGATAGTGCACGGACCTGCCGGTCGGGGAGGCGCAAGACCCTTGTAGATCTGCTGGAATGCCCGGGCCTTGACGCCGAGGCGGTTGAGCACAAAGAGCCGGATAAGCACTTCGGTGGACCATGCCATCCCCGTGACTACATCCCGCTTGCCTTCCCACTTCTTGACGGCGGGGTGCGAGACATCGAATAGCTTGCCAAATTCGGCCAACGGCATCTCATAATGGAGCCGCAGGAAACGCACCTCGTTTCCGGTCAGGCGCGTGGGTTTTTCCGCAAGCGCGCGTAGCACTGCCTCAGGAAATCTCCCGTGGTCCATGATGATGATTTCATCGTCCTTGCCCCACGGCACGGTCTGCACGCGGTCCACAATGACGGGGAAGCCGCTGCCGTAGTCTACGAAGTCCCTCACCTCACGCATCTTGCCGAATTTGGCCATGTCTTGTCTGCCTCTACACTAGGATCACCGTTATCACAACTGCATATTGATTCGGAAGAGGAGGAACTTTGGATATTGTAAACACCACGCGAATCACCTTGTCTTCCGCTGGAGTTCTGCCGCAAATCACATATTTCCAAGCCTCGTAATCCCAATCGAACTCGTCGCGATCGGGATCCCTGAGGCCGTTCTCCAGAATATACCGAACCTGAGATTCCGTAACGCCCCGTTGTCTCATGCGTATGCGAGCGTGCTTACTTTCGTAATAGAAATCAGCCTTCAGCAGGCGCCGCACGGTGTCCTGCACGTCGGTCAATTTAGGCGGCGCCTGTCTTCCCATCAAGTCGCTCCCCAATTGTAACTCAGTTACAATCTGCGCGCAAGTCCCTTTGCACTTACTCCGTGCCCTCTACGAATTCGTGGAAGCCGATTTTGCCGGCTTCGGCGTAGTGGGTGACGTCTTCGCGGGCGGCGATTTCGCAGAAGCGGGCGTAGGTGCCGTTTTGCTTGGCTTCGATGGGGTTGCGGCGGCATTCGAGGTACATGATCGGCAGGCGCGCCATTTCGACGCGCTGGCGGACTTCCTCGCTGTCGGCCACGACCTCGGCCTGGTCGAAGAGCGCCTTGGCGTCGCGGATGAAGTCGTCGCTGAAGAGCGGGTCGTTCGGCGAGAGACCGAGGCCGATGTGCGTGTCGGGCGTGATGCGGCCGTGGAGCAGGTCGAAGTAGGCCTTAACGAATTGTCCCGCACGGCCGTAGTAGCCGTGCATGAAGTCGTCGACGATCTCCGGCACGTTCGCCTCGGGATTCCACAGCAGCTTCGCGATCACGTAGGCGCGCAACTCGGCGAATTCGCCGCCGCGGCTCTGGTAGGCGGCCTGTTCCATGATGCCGATGGCGTTATGGTCGCGGAAGAACTGGATGTTCGGCTGCAACACGCGGAAGTTCGGATACGGCATGACGTAGTGGCTGAAATTGACCACGTAGTCCCAGACGTAGATGTGCGGCGCGAGCTTGGCCCAGTTCTCGGTGTCCTCGACGAAGGATTTGTTCTCGGGGCAGCTATGGAAGTCGTGCGCGAAGCAGCACTCGATACTGCACAGGCGCACCACGACGTTCTCGCGCGGCTTGATGTCCTTCGGCGGCTTGCGAGTGTATTGGTAGGCCAGCGTGCCGATGAATTTGTTCGGAAATTCCGCCTTCACCGCATCAGCAACCTGGTTCACGAACCAGATCATCACGCCCGACTCGCTGCCTTGTTCCTTGGCAATGGCCTGGCAGTTGTCGCACTGGCAGGGGTTGGCCCAGTCGTTCTGCGATACGTCGTAGATGAGATAGTCCGGTAACTCGCGCATCTTCGCCGCGATGCGCTCGGTGATGATCCGCAGCACGTCGGGATTGGTGAGGCACAACTGCGCGCGTTCGTACTGGCGCTTGCCGTCGATGAGGCTGTAGTACTCCGGATGCGTCGCGAAGAATTCCTCCGGCGGCATCAGGGGGAAGAAGGTGTGCACCCCCCAGTACCCTTCGAGTCCGCCCGGCTGCTCGCGCATGCCCATTGTCCCGTTCACGCGGTTGTGCGCGGCCCAAATCGGGTCGAAGGCTTCATAATAGAAATCGTTGCGCACCCGCACCCCTGGCTCTTCGTGGTGGTTCAAGGAGACAAAGCTGTACTTAGTCTTCTTCGGCGCCACGGTCACCTTCGGCGTATAGAACCGTACCCCCAGCTCGCGCTCGAGGAACGACATCACGCCGTACATCGCGCCGCGGTCACCCTTGCCTCGAACGATAATGCTGGCTCCCGAATTGGCGTAGGTGAAGGAATCATCGCCGGCGAAATCGCTGGAGACCACAAAGCCGCTGATCATTTGTTCCTTGACAACCGGAGCGATACGGATCGCTTTCCCATCCGCCTGGTTCTGAATGGGGAACTCCGCGCCGCTGACCTCTTTCAGCATGCGCTGCAGTTCTTGCGCGGCCCACTTCTCTGAGTCCTTTGCCGTATCGGGCACCACGATGGTGTACTCGGTCTTGCCGTCGGCGAAGAGCACGTGTTCTTCGCGTTTGCCCGCCGTGAAGGGGATTTCCATGGTTTGCTCGCCTCCCTCTTTGAGGGTCAGCTTCACGCGAAGGAGGTAGTCGGCGTACTGGTCCTTAGGGAGGTCGATTACGGTTTCCTTTGCGCCGGACCAGTCGCCACTCCAGATGGCCTCTTTGGGCGAGGACTTCGGCGCGGCTTCCAGCGTGACCTTGCTCGCAACGGTCTGGAGGAATTCCACGGACTGGCGGTATTTCAG
>JAVEWL010000429.1:0-5241 GCA_034004565.1 FCB group bacterium
CCTACACCGCCCCGCCCCCGCTCCAACCGGCGGTTACCACACCGATTCTGTGTCCTGACAAATACCGGTCCAACCCTACCCTCGGCCTATGCTCAAGCGGAGAAAGCCCCGGGACTCCTCCCACTCTCGAAGGTCCAGGCGGCCAGCCCACGTCCGGCACCGGCTCCTGCCCCCTCGGCTATGTCCAGCAACCGGACGGCCGTTGCACCTCAACAACCCCAACAACAACCTGCCCGCAGGGCTACTTCCTCAATAACGGCCAATGCGTCAGTAACGGCAGCTACGATCCCACTACGGGGACGCCGTCTGGAAGCAATGGAACGGGAACTGGAACGTGCGGAGGCCCGGGCCAGCCGCCTTGCAAGATAGACCTTGGCGGTCCCGGTGACATCGAAGGCCCGCAGCTCTTTGAGCTGCCGGAGTTCGAATTCGACCTTTCCACGCTCCAGCCCATCGACCTAGGCGCGCCCGCCGCGCAATGCCCGCCCGATGTCGAGCTGCCGCGCGGCATCGTCTGGTCTTGGGCCACTACGTGCAGCTTCGCCGAATGGATGCGCCCCATCTTCCTGGGCATGGCGTGGCTGTTCGCCGGCTTCATCGTCCTAAGCGGCATCCCGAGGGATTGATATGCTGAGTCTCCCCCAAATCCTGATGCTGATCGCCATTCCGCTCGTTGCGCGCGTTATGTCCGCGCTCGGCATGGGCATTATCAGCTACGTCTCAATCAATGCCTTTGTGGACTTCATCGTCTCCAGGGTGATGATCCAGATCGGCGCGATGACCGGATCAGCCGTCATGGTCCTGGCGCTCGCCGGCATCTTCGAGGCGCTCTCGATCATCCTGAGCGCCCTCAGCGTCAAAGCGACCCTGCTTGCGCTCAAGCGCATCGGCATTCTGCAAGGGCTGCAGCTCTAATGCTCACGCTGATCACGGGCACGCCCGGCATGGGAAAGACGGCCCTTGGCGTCGACATGCTGCGCGAGCTGTCGAAAGAGCGCCCGATCTTCGCCGATGGCATCAAGGATCTGAAAATCGACCATCAGCCCGTCCCGCACATCGACGAGTGGGTGCGATGCTCAACCACGGCTACCGGCGCGGAAGAATACGAATGGACAGCCTTCCCTCCCGGATCGCTGATCGTCATAGACGAATGCCAGCGCTTCTTCCGGCCGCGCCACGTCTCCAAGGCCCCGCCTGCGGCCGTGGCCGGCTTCGAGACCCATCGTCATGCCGGTCTCGACTTCATCCTGCTGACGCAATCGCCCTCCTTCCTTGATTCGCACATCCGTAAGCTCACGGACAAGCACATCCACATCCAGGACAGCTTTCTCGGCCGGTTCTCCTACACCTGGGTCGGCGGCGGCGCGCGCGACCTGACGAAGGCCGACCTCAAGGAGGCCAGCCGTAAGCGCTACACCCCGCCCAAGGCGGCATTCCCGCTCTACAAGTCCGCCGAGCTCCACACCAAGAAAAAACGCGAAGTGCCGATCCTCGTCTATGTCGGCGGTCTCTCCGCCGTCGCCTTCGTGTTTCTCGCCTACCGGCTTGTCGATTCGGTCAGCAGTCGCGATGAGGTTGGGAGGGAACCGCAGCTGGAATCGCGTGACGCGTCCATGCCTTCCGGCTTCGGCTCCAGCTCTGGCCGCCCGAAACTTTCCCACTCGGCCGAATGGCGCATTGTCGGCACCATCGAACTTCCGCGCTACCGCGTGATCCTCTCCGACGGTCAGCGGCAACGCATCATCGAGCCGGACACCATCAAGGGGTCCGGCTCCTCCCTCGAAGTCGAAAAAGACGGAAAGGTCTACACGTCATGGTCGCGCTTGCTCGCCATGTAAGGCGCATCGCCTTCGTCCTGCTACTCCCGCTCTGTGCATACGCCGAGGGCATCACTATCCGGCTCGACGAAATCCCCCTTGCCGATTTCGTCAAGCTGGTGTTTTCCGAGATTGCCCCTCGGCCGCACGTGATCGCCTCCGCCCTGCTCGCGGATCGTCGCCCGGTCTCGATCACGCTCCGTGACGAGACCCCGGCGGGCGTCGTCGCCAGCGCCGAATCCGTCCTGTCCGCCCACGGCTTCGCCGTCAAGCACCAAGCCGGCATTGCCTGGATCGACAAAGCCGAGCCTGCGGCCGACGAGCTCGTCGTCTACCGGCCGCGCCATCGCCCGGTCGCCTACCTCGCCGAAGTCGTCGAGCCGCTTCTCGAAGCCAAGCGCGCCCGCCCCCTTGTCAAGGACAAGCCCGGCCAAGCCCAAGCCGTTGCCGCCCCAGAAACCGAACCGCGCGCCTCCATCATCACAACCGAAGCCGACCAGCTCGCCTTCGCCGTCCCGGCGAAGCGAGCGGAGCAGCTTCGCCGGCTGCTGGTCGAACTCGACCAGCCTACCGGCGAAGTCCTGCTGAAAGCGGCCGTCTACGAAGTCGCCACCACGCAGCAGGACGGCGGAGCCTTCCAGCTCGCCCTGAACCTCACGGGGATCGCCGCCGGAATCGGCGGCACGATCCCCGGAGGTTCCTACCTCGGCATGAAAGCCGGCGGGCTGGAAGTGCTCTTATCGGCTCTGGACAGCGATAAAAGGTTTAAGGCCATATCCCTACCCCAAGTGCGCGTCAAAAACGGCGCTACGGCCCGATTCAGCGTCGGCCAGGACGTCCCCGTCCTCGGTGCGCAGCAGCTCGACCGCAACGGCAACCCCATGCAGACGGTCGAATACAAGCAAAGCGGCGTGATCCTCTCGGCGAAGCCCGAGATACGCGCCGACGTGATCGAAATCGACCTAGCCCAAGAGCTGTCCAGCTTCACCACGACAAGCACGGGCGTCAACAACACCCCGACGCTGATCAAGCGCGCGGTGAACACCAAGCTAACCTTGCAGCCCGGCGAAGTCGTCGCCATCGCCGGGCTCCAGGACGACAAAACCGACACGGCAGAAAACCGCCTTCCCTTCCTCGGCTGGCTCGCCGGCGAGGAAAGCTCCCGCCAGCAGACCGAAATACTCGTCTTTATCGAGGCCCACCGCATCTAAACGGCCTCCCCGTCAAGGGACCGTGGAATAAATGGGGTAGGGGCCCCGTTTATGCCGCGAAAGCCCTTGAACGGCGCTCCCTCCCCAAGCTACCGCGTGGGTTGCGCGGGGTTGCCTCTCCCCCGCGCAACCCATGCAGACAGCTTTGCTTTTCGGGGGTCAAGGGGTCTCCCCTTGTCGCAGGGACTGCGAAAGCGATAGCGGGCAGAAAGGCCCGCAGGGTCCCTCCCAGGGATGAACGTCTAGAGAAACCTTGGCAGCACGCGGTCCCGAAGGGAATCGCCCGAATTGCGCTCTTGATTTTGACTACGAATTAACAGCCTATACCTCCCCTGACATCGATGCCGATCGAACCGGATGGCTAAAAATGCACCATCGGCCGAAACCCAGACCAGTAAAAGAAAAGGCCGGTTTATCCCCGGCCTTGCCCACAGAAACTGTGGATACATCCTCCCCCAGCAGACGGCTTGCTCTTAGGGGGTCAAGGGGTCTCCCCTTGTCGCAGGGACTGCGAAAGCGATAGCGGGCAGAAAGGCCCGCAGGGTCCCAAAGGGATGAACGTCTAGAGAAACCTTGGCAGCACGCGGTCCCCGCAGGGGAATCGCCCGGTTTATGATTCGCGCCTGACTATGCAAACAGGATCACCATATGCGCCTCTTGCTGCTTGTCTTTTTCCCCTTGACCGTTTGGGCCTCCGACTACTACGAATGCGTGTCTCCTACGGGCCAAAAAACCTACCAGCTCGAAAGGTGCGCCAAGGATCATAAGCAGACTTCAATCAACGATCCGACGCCGCCTGTTTCTCGTCGCGTGGATCGTGTTGGCGAAGTCGTCACCACGCAAATATTCAAGTCCGGCAACCACTATCACGGAACCGGCCACGTCAACGGCAAACCCTTCCGCATGCTGGTCGATACCGGCGCCTCTTTCGTCTCCATGAGCCGTGATCAAGCCTTGGCGTCTGGCGTCCCTGTTCGAGGTCGCCCCATGCGCATGCAAACCGCAAACGGGGCTGTCCGGGGCTTGCTCTCGACTGCCGACACTATCAACTTTGCCGGTCACGAAGTCCGGAATGTTCCGGTAGTCGTGCAGGTCGAGGGCAAGCCGTTTCCTGGAATCTTGCTCGGCATGTCGTTCCTCAGCCACTTCGACATCAACATGGCCGGTTCGACCATGAGCATGACTAGAAAATAATCCATAATCGCCGCATTTTCCGACTTGTCGCATCATCAGGCGTTGCTACCCTATGCCGCATGCCCTGGACCTGGAATGATGCTGCTGAGCGCTGGTTACGCGAGACCGCCCACAAAAGAACCCACGACGATGACAAGGCCAAACTGGCATGGATCAACAGTCATTGGAGTTCGCGCGACCTTACCTCGATTGATCGCGATGCTATTCAGCAGCTGGCCATGCTCAAGGCCGGCGAAGTCAGAAACGCCACCGTCAATCGCTACCTGTCATTGATCCGCGCGATCCTGCGCCGTGCCTGGCGTGAGTGGGAATGGCTGCTGCGCGTCCCGCATGTCCGATTGCTCCCTGAACCCAAGCGGCGTGTCCGATGGCTCACGCCGACCCAAGCCATTTCCCTACTCGAAAACCTGACGCCATTACAGCGTGATGTCGTTCTGTTCGCGCTGGCCACTGGCCTGCGCCATGCAAACGTCGTGGGACTTCGATGGGATCAAATTGACATGCAGCGAAACGTGGCTTGGCTCTACGCCGACCAGGTGAAGAACGGCGAGGATCTGCACGTCAGTCTCAACCAAACCGCGATGGATGTACTACTACGCCGGAAGGGAACGCACTCGCAATTTGATTTCAGCTGGCGCGGCAAGCAACTGAAAAGCTCGAATACCCGCGTTTGGAAGCGAGCTCTAGAACTGGCGGGAATACAGAATTTCAGGTGGCACGATCTGCGCCACACCTGGGCGTCTTGGCTAGTGCAGGACGGCGTACCGTTGTTCGCCCTGCAGGAAATGGGCGGATGGAAAAGCGGGAGCATGGTCCGCCGCTATGCGCATCTCGCGCCAGCCCACAACCTCAAGCATGCTCAGGTCATAGATAGAAGGCTTCAACTCGAACCCTCTTAATCCGTTTGTCGTAGGTTCGACCCCTACACGGCCCACCAGGATTCAAGCGGCTTCCAGCGATGGAAGCCGTTTTCTTTTTGGAGGTCGCATAGCTGCATCGTGGCCGCAACCCCGGCACGG
>JAVEWL010000005.1:0-25467 GCA_034004565.1 FCB group bacterium
GCCAGGTGCTGCATGATGGTCTCGGCGAGCTTCTCGTTGAAGCCGGGGACCGAGGCGATTTCCTCCTTGCTTGCGATCCGCACTTTAGCGAGTGAGCCGAAGGTAGTCAACAGTGCTTTTGCGCGTTTGGGGCCCACGCCGGGGATTCCGGTCAGGGGGGAGCGCAGGGTGGCGGCGGAGCGGCGCTTGCGATGGTAGGTGATGGCGAAGCGGTGGGCCTCGTCGCGCACGCGCGCCAGGAGGTGGACGACCGCGGAGTTCTGGGGGAGAATGATCGGGTTCATCCGGCCCGGGATGAAGAAGCGCTCCGGAGAATGCTTTGAATCGCCGAGGCTGCGTGATTTGGCGATGCTTGCGACGTCGAGGTCTTCAATGCCGAGGTCTTTCAGAACCGTCACGGCCACGCCGAGCTGGCCTTTTCCGCCGTCGATGAGGACGAGATCGGGCAGGTCGTTTTCCTGGACCGCTTTGGTGTAGCGACGCAGCAGAATCTCGCGCATCATGGCGAAGTCGTCCTGTCCCTCCACGGTGCGGATGGCGAAGCGGCGGTAGCGCGCCTTGCAGGGGAGGCCCGCCTCGAAGGTCACCATCGACCCGACCGATTTGTCACCCTGGATATTGGAGATGTCGAAGCATTCGATGCGGTTCGGGATTTTCGCGAGTTGCAGGCTTTGGCGGACGTGTTCGAGGAGATCCTCGTTGGCGCGGTCGGCCAGGCGTTTCTCCTCGAAGCTGCTCTGGGCGTTGCGATTGGCGAGGTCGATGAGGTCGCGCTTCTCTCCGCGCTGGGGCCAGAGCACGGACACCTTGGAGCCTCGCGTCTCGGTGAGGATCTCGGACAGGGTGTCGGTTTCCTCGATGGGCAGGGGCAAGAGCACCTCGCCCGGGACCGCGGAGGCCTCCGAGTAGTATTGCAGGAGGAAGGAGGCGAAGACTTCCTCCAACGGCGTTTCGCGCTGGTTGAAGGAAAACGAGCGCCCGCCCATCATCTTGCCGCCGCGGTAAAACAATACCTGGATCTCGACGAAACGCCCTAGGGTATAGAGACCGAAGACGTCGCGGTCGTCGTCGTTACCGGCGCGGACGGTGCGCTGGCTCTCGAGGGTCTGGCGCAGGGCGTAGAGGCGATCGCGCAGGGCCGCGGCCTTTTCGAATTCGAGGCGCTCGGAATGCTGTTCCATCTGCGTCGTAAGCGTTTTCTCGAGGTCGGCGCTGCGGCCTTCCAGAAGCATGACGACCTGGTCCGAGATTTCGTGGTAGCCGGCGCGGTCGATGTAGTTTACGCAGGGCGCGGTGCACTGCTTCATCTGGTAGTAGAGGCAGGGGCGTGTGCGGTTGTTCAGCACGGCATCGGAACAGGTTCGCAGCGGGAAGGTGTGGCGAATCTGGTGCAGGGTCTCGCGGACGGCCGTCGAACTCGAATAGGGTCCGAAATACCGCGCGCCGTCCTTTTTGTAGCGCCGCACGACCGTCAGGCGCGGGAAATCCTCGCGCGGATCGAGTCGAAGGCTGACGTAGGTTTTGTCGTCCTTCAGGCGCACGTTGTAGCGGGGACGGTGCTCCTTGATGAGGCTGTTCTCGAGGAGCAGCGCCTCTTTTTCCGTGCGCGTGACGAGGAAGTCGATGCACTTCACGCGCCGCATGAGGAACTTCACCGTGGGGCGCGTGTCGGTTTCATTGAGGTAGGAGCGCAGCCGGGAACGGAGGTTGTTCGCCTTGCCGACATAGATCACCGTTTCGGAATCGTCTCGCATGATGTAGCAACCGGGGGTCGTGGGGACCTTGCCGATATCGAACGATGCGAGGAACTCCTCCGGCGTGGCGAATTCGCCGTTCGGGCGGGTGATTTCAAGCCGTTCCGCGGGCATTATCTGGGAATTTGGCTCCATTGGAGGGAGAATACCATACATAATTATGCAAACGAAAAAGGGCGCCGCGTGAGGGGTGGTATAATTGGCCAGCACTGCCGGAATTGTGTTGGCCCCCTCTTTGCGGGCCCCTTCAGTAGAAAACACCTAGGTGTTGCACTTTGTTTCAGAGGGTGTATTTCATTCTTGTCGTTCTTCAGAGGTTCAAAGGACCCTAGGGACCAAAAGGACCTAAAGGACAACTACGACGACAAGGGCGAGTTGTCAGAGGTTTTTCATGGCGGATTCCACTGCTCCTTTTCATCGTCACCATTCGAAAGAATATGCCGGGAAGGTTGGCCGGATTGGCTGGGTGTCGGTTGGGATTTGGGCGCTTGTGTTGCTGGCGCTGAGCGTGCTGCGACCGAGGCCGTTTGCGGGGATTTGGCTGGTGGTTGTGCAGCAGTTGCTGGGCGGGCGCGCGCTGGGGATTGCCACGGCGTTGAGCCTGGAGATTCCGAAGCCGTTCATCATTTTGCATTGCACGCTGATGGACATGCTGCTGATCATGGTGCTGTATCCGCTGCTGGTGAGCGGGGTGCGGCATGGGAGCCGGTTTCGGCTCCTGGGCAAGATGATTGAGGGCGCCCGAAAAGGCGCGCGTCGCTACAAGAAGAGACTCCAGCGCTTCGGGCCGGCGGGGCTGGTGGTGTTCGTGTTTGCGCCGGTATGGGGGACGGGGCCGATGGCGGGCACCGTGGTGGGTAGTCTTGCGGAATGGAGCGCATGGTCGACGCTTTCGGCCGTGGCCCTGGGGGATTTGGGCGCGGTGACGTGCTGGACGTTCTTCTTTTCGTACGTGCAACATTTCGCCGGATCCTACGGTCGATGGCTGCCGGTGTTCCTGCTGGTGATTTTGCTGGTCGCCTTTCTGTTGTCTCGCGTCTGGCGGGCGCGTTCGCGGAAGAAGGGGGAGCCGAAACCGCATCCGGAGCCGGACTCGTTGCATCCTTGACCGTGGGGCGGGAATTCCGGAAGTGGGGGGCGGGTTGACTGGATAAATGGTGCATTGCGGTGGAAGACGACGGCGATTCGCGTCAACGGCGGCGGCTATGATAAGATCGGGCGAAATGTCTACGGTAACGGTATTAGACGAGCTATATAAGCCCATACAACCGCAGATGGAGCAGGTTCGCTCCGCTGTGGGCGACCTGTATGTGGACACGTTGAGGCTGGTTCACGGAGCCGCGGTGCCGCGTCCGAAAATGGGCGGCAAGATGCTGCGTCCGGCGCTTTGCCTGCTTTCGGCGGGCGCGACCGGGGCGAAGGATCTCGACCGCTTCGTTTCACTGGCGACGTCGGTAGAGTTGTTTCATCTTGCGGCGCTGGCGCACGACGACGTCATTGATGCGGCGGACTTCCGCCACGGTACGAGTTCGCTCAACGTGCAGTGGGACAACCATGCGGCGGTTCTGGGCGGGGATTATCTCGTTTCGCGCGCCATTGCCATCCTGGCCGAATACGGCTCCTGCGACCTTATCTCGTGCGCCATCGATTCCGTTCGGCAAATGTCGGAAGGGGAGCTTATCTATTTTGGTCTGGGCCCGGATCACTTCACCGAAAAGGCCTGCCTCACCTGGGCGCGGCAAAAGACCGCGAGCCTGTTCGCCGTGATTTGCAGCGCGCCCACGTACTTGGTAGATGCCACGTACCGGGACGCCCTGTATGAGTTCGGCGAGGAATTGGGCATCGCCTTCCAGCTTGTGGACGACGTGCTTGACCTCTGCCAGGACCGTCAGACCCTGGGCAAACCTGCCTGCGGCGACCTTGTCGAGGCCAAGCGGACCATTCCCATCCTCTACCTGCGACAGGCGGTGGACGACAAAGGTCGTGCGCGACTCGATTCCATGCGCGGCAAGCCGCTGTCTGAAGAGGACCGCGAGTGGGTTATTGCGATGATGGAGTCCACCGGCGCCCGCGAACGCACGGAAGCCCTCGCCCGTGAGTACATGGAAAGCGCGCGGTCCTACCTTGCGACACTGCCTTCGAGCATTTACCGCGATGCCATGTTCGGGTTAAGCGAGTTTGTGCTGGTAAGAGGCTCGTAATCAATTCTGAATGATGAATTCTGAATTATGAATGAAGAACCCCCGACGGCTCTTGCTCTTCATTCATAATTCAGCATTCAGAATTCAGAATTGTCTCCGCATTTGCTATACTCCCGCCCGGTTTTTTCTTTCGCCGCTTTGAACCCGATGGGAGTGTGTCATGACGTTGCCGGACAAGTACGATGTGCAGCAGATCGAGAGCCGCTGGCAGAAGCGCTGGGCGGAGATGGGGATCTATGCGTGGGATCCAACGCGGGGGCGCGAGGAAACCTTCGCGGTGGATACGCCGCCGCCGACGGTCAGCGGGTCGCTGCACGTGGGGCACATGTTCAGCTATTCCCATCAGGACTTTATCGTGCGGCATCAGCGCATGTGCGGGAAGAACATCTTCTTCCCCATCGGCTGGGACGATAACGGGCTGCCCACCGAACGGCGCGTGCAGAACCTCTATAACGTCAAATGCGACGCCCACGTCCACAGCGACCCCAACCTGAAGCTTGAACGCGGCCGTAAGGGCGATCCGCTGCCCATCAGCCGCTCGAACTTTATTGAGCTGTGCAAGCTGGTGACGGTCGAGGACGAGGAGGCCTTCCGGCACCTCTGGACGCGGCTGGGGCTGTCGTACGACTGGGACCAGGAATACGCCACCATCGACGACCATTGCCGGCGCACGTCGCAGTACAGCTTCCTGGATTTGCTCGAGAAGAATGAGATTTATCAGGCCGAGCGGCCCGTGATGTGGGACGTCGATTTCCAGACCGCCATCGCTCAGGCGGAAGTGACCGACAAGGAAGTCGCCAGCGCATTCAATTACTTGCGATTTGGCGTCGAAGGGTCCGACGAATACATCGTCATCGCGACCACGCGTCCGGAGCTTCTTGGCGCTTGCGTGGCGGTGCTGGCGCATCCGGATGACGACCGCTACAAGGCGCTGTTTGGCAAGCGCGCGGTGACGCCGTTCTTCAAGGCGCCCGTGCCCATCATGGCCGACGAGAAGGCCGATCCGGAGAAGGGCACCGGTATCGTGATGGTTTGTACCTTCGGCGACCAGACGGACGTCGAGTGGTGGAACCAATACAAGCTGCCCTTGCGCCAGATCGTGGGCCGCGACGGAAGGCTCATGCCGGTTACCTTTGGGGCGCCGGGTTGGGAAAGCCTTGACCCCGAAGCCGCCAACGCGGTGTACGGGCAGATGCAGGGCATGTCGACGCAAAAGGCCAAGAAGCACATCGTGCAGCTCGCCGAGGAGCTGGGCGGAATCATCGATCGGCCCAAGAAAGACATTACCCATGCCGTGAAGTTGTTCGAGAAGGGCGATCGTCCGCTTGAACTCATTCCGGCACGCCAATGGTTCTGCAAGATCATGGACAAGAAAGAGGCGCTGGTCGCGCAGGGCAACAAGATTCAGTGGCATCCCGAACACATGCGCGTGCGCTACGAGCACTGGGTGGAAGGGCTCAACCAGGACTGGTGCATGAGCCGCCAGCGCTTCTTCGGCGTGCCGATTCCCGTGTGGTACCGCATTGACGAGTCGGGTCGCGTGCTGTACGAGGAGCGCCTGCTGCCGAAGGTGGAGCAACTGCCTATTGACCCGCTGGACGACGCGCCGGAGGGTTACACGGAAATGCAGCGCGACCAACCCGGCGGCTTCACGGGCGACCCAGATGTGCTGGATACCTGGGCAACGAGCTCGCTGACGCCGCAGATTGCCACGCGCTGGGTCGAGGACCCCGAACGGCACAAGAAACTGTTCCCGATGGACATCCGGCCGCAGAGCCATGAGATCATCCGCACGTGGGCGTTCTATACCATCGTGAAGGCCTACCTGGACGAGGGCGAGATTCCCTGGCGCAACGTCGTCATCAGCGGGTGGATCCTCGATCCGGACCGCAAGAAGATGTCGAAGAGCCAGGGCAACGTCGTTACTCCGGAGCCGCTGATCGACCAGTTCGGTGCGGACGGCGTGCGATATTGGGCGGCGCGCGCGCGGCTGGGCGTGGATACCGCGTACGACGAGCTGGTGTTCAAAGTGGGGAAGCGGCTCTGCACGAAGCTCTTCAACGCGAGTAAGTTCGTGATTGGGCGCCTCGAAGGCGTCGACCCGGCGACACTGACTGTCGACAAGGTGACGCACGAAACCGATCGGGCGGTGGTTGCGCAACTGCGACCGCTCCTCGAACGCGCGAAGGAGGCCTTTGAAGGCTTTGACTATGCGCAGGCGCTGCAACTGACCGAGGAATTCTTCTGGGGCACGTTCTGCGACAACTATCTTGAACTTGCGAAGAACCGCACGTATGAAGAGGGCCTCACTGAGGGGCGGCTTTCCGCGTGCGCGACGTTGCGCTTGCTGCATCGCGCGATGGTGCGGCTATTGGCGCCGTATCTGCCTTACCTCACCGAGGAGGTCTGGAGCTGGGCCTACAGCGAGGACGCGGGCATGCGCGAGTCGGTGCATTGCAGCCCGTGGCCGACGGTATCGGAGTTCGATGCGATTCCCGCGCCGGTGAGCGAGGGGACGTACGATGCGGCTGTGGCTGTCATCGAGGCGGTGCGCAAGGCGAAGGCCGAAAAGAACCTCAGCATGAAGGCGCCGGTGAAGCTCGCGACGGTGACGGCTGCGGCGGGCACGCTTGGCGCGTTGACGGCGGCCTGCGACGACATCCGGCAAATGCTTAACATCGAGACCATCGCGACGGTTGAAGGAGATCCGGGCGCTGCGCTGGTTTCGGTGGAGACGGAGATGGCGCCCGCCGAGGCATAGAACGCGCAGAGACAATGTGGCACCTCCAAGCCGGCAGTATGGCTTGGGGGTGTTTGTCTTTGAACGCGGGGAGGCGAAGCGGGCTTCATCTTCAAGGCCCAAAGAACTACCAATGACTGCAAGAGCCTTTGACAGGATTCACAAGATTGAGAAGATGAGGAGCTTCCCATCCCTCCCATACTTCCTATAGCTCCCATAATACCCATAGGACCCAAAAGACCCATGGAGACGATGAGAACGATGGGAGGAATGGGAAACTCACTGTTTAAGGTCGGTCTCCTCGCGGATCATAAGCAAACGCCCCCAAACCGGTGGTGCCGGGTTGGGGGCGTCGAGGTAGCAATCTTGAAGACTACTTCTTCTTCCCTTTGCCCTTGGGTTCAAAGACCTTGGCGCCTTCGGGAATCTTGGAGGGGGTGAGATAGTCGTTCATGTTGAGGTGGACGTACTCGCGTGTTGCGGCGGGCTTTTCCTTTTCGGCGTAGGCAACCCACATTTCGAGGGTCGAGGGTGCGTAAACCGCGTCGAGGAGGTTACCGTCGCCGCCGCTGACGGCGCGCGAGAGGTCGATCAGGCTCTGGGCATCGAGCTTGCCGTAGTTTTGCTTGACCGTGTCGTAGGCGATCTTGTCGTCCATGGTGCAATAGATGCAGTTGTCAATGACGTTGGGCGCAAACTCGTCGGTCGGATCGCCGCCTTTCCAGACGTCCATGTTGGGCGCAAACGCGCGGATCTTCACCGCGGCCGGGATCTTGCCGTCGCCGATGTACCAGTAATACTTCTTGATGCGCGGGGCTTTCTGGAGCATGTCGATGGCTTGGTCAAGGCTCGTCGCATCGTAGAGGAGGCTCCGGAACAGGGTCGTGAAGTGCTCGCCCTTGAGGTTGAAGGGATAGTCCTCGCCGGGGGTGGCACCCTTTTCGCCGAGCACAACGCCCGCCGCGTTCATGCCCGTGTTGCACCCGGCCATGCCGGCAAACGTAACGTTCGCGTGCGGCTGGCCCTCTTTCGGGATGTAAATGACGACCACGGGGTAGTCCTGCAGGCCGACGTCCGTCGAATAGTCCAGGTTGCGCAGTTGATAGAGATGACCGTCCTTCGTGGCGGCGCCCCACACGGCGACGCCGCTGCACGCGTAGTCTCCGACGACCGGGACCATGTAGGCGCGGCGCAACGCGTCGAACGACACGCCGGAGCCTTTGCTGATACCTTCCATCTCCTGGAGTACGCGCTTATCGGTATGCGGCTTGACGTCGTTCCAGGCGGCATCGAGCGTCTCGTCGGTGAGGCGCGCGTCGCCGCTTGCCCGGTTCTTTTCCAGGAAGCCGGGGACGCAAGCGTTAATCTCGTCTTTCAACAATTCGCCCTGGGCCTGGCCCATTTCCAAGGGCGTACCCCAGACCACTACGACCGGTGTCGCGTCGTCGCCCTGTCCAACCGAAGTACGGTAGCCGCCGGCCATCGCCGGCGCGCAGGCCACCAGCGCCGCCAACAGCACAAAGAAGATACGTTTCATCAGGCTGTTCTCCCTATATGCATGTAACTGCCACAACATGCCACACAAAAGAGAGGGTAGTCCTATGGCCAGGCGCAATCAATCGAAAAAAGAATCGCACGCGCCACCCCGGTCATTGACCCGCGTCGGCGCGTGCAATTTTGCTGCAAGAAGATGTGCCTGCTATTAGGCGATGATTTTCAGTTCCTGGAGGCCCTTGATGCCGCTGCGGACCTCTTCCACGGATTTGTGGAGGGCAGTGCGCTGGTCTTCGGTGATGGCCAACTCGACAATTTCTTCGACGCCTTCCTTGCCCAGGCGGACCGGAACGCCGATGTAGGTGTCCTTGAGGCCGTACTGGCCGTCGAGGTAGGCCGAGCAGGGGAGAAGCTGCTTCTCGTCGCGCACGATGCACTGGGCCATGCGCGCGGCGCTGGCGCCGGGAGCGTAGTAGGCGCTGCCGGTCTTGAGCAGTGCGACGATTTCGCCGCCGCCCTTACGCGTGCGCTCCATGATGGCGTCGATGCGGTCCTGCGGGATGAGGTTCGTGATGGGGATGCCGGAGACGGTGGTGAACTCGGGCAGGGGCACCATGTCGTCCCCGTGGGAGCCGAGCACCATGGTGTCGACGTTTTTCATGTTGACGCCGAGTTCCATGGCGACGAAGGCGCGCAGGCGGGCGCTGTCGAGGATGCCGGCCATGCCCACGACGCGCTGTGCCGGGAAGCCGAGTTTTTTGAAGGCCAGGAAGGTCATCACGTCGAGCGGGTTCGTCACGACGACGACGATGCTGTCCGGCGCATAGCGCGCGACATTTTCGCAGACGGTGGAGATGATGCCGCCGTTCTTGCCGAGAAGGTCGAGACGGGTCATGCCGGGTTTGCGCGGGAGGCCTGCGGTGATCACGACCACGTCACTGCCTTCGATATCCTTGTAATCGTTCGTGCCGGTGACTATCGAGCCGTAGCCGCGTATGGGGCCGGCTTCGGTGAGGTCGAGCGCTTTGCCCTGGGGCAGGCCCTCGACGATGTCTGTTACGACGATATCGCCCAATTCCATTTCCGCGCAATACTGCGCGACGGATGCGCCGACGTTTCCCGCGCCGATAACGGCGATCTTGTATCGTTTTCCTGCAGGCATGGTCTTACTCTCCCTCGAATTTGGTTGTGTGCTGAACCGTGGGGAGTATACCTCAGAGGGGTTTGGGTTTTCGATCTGGAGGCGGGGCGGTTATCCTTGCAGACCTTGTGGTCCTTTGAAAGGATAACACCCCCAAGCCATGAAGCCGGCTTGGGGGTGCCACAGTGTCTGTGGGGAGAATCTCTATTCCGCGCCAGGGTTTGCGAGGCGGCTGTTCATTTCCTGTTTGAGTTTGCTGATTTCCTGGGCGTAGCCGTTCTGGATCAGGCTCTGGAATGCCTTTTCGTGCAGGTTGGGCGTGGTGCGCGCGGCGAGGCGCCGGGCTTCGATGCCGAAGGCGGTTCCGGAAAGCTGGTCCGTGTTCTGAACGAGGAGTGCTTTTAGTTCGCGCATGCGCACGTCGATGTTCATAACGCCACGCTGCGCGGCGAGGCTCTCCGCCTCGAACTCCGGAGGAACGGTCGTATAGAGCTGGCGGGCCTGTTGCAGCGCGTCCATCGCTTCGCCGTATTCGCTTCGGAGGCGGAGCTGATCGCCCTGCTGTTCGAGGGCCTGCGCCTGGGCGATGGCCTGCCGTGCCCGCTCGAGCCTGGAGGCCGTATCGGATATGGTGGCCTCGGCCTGGGTTCGCTTGGTTTGCGCTTCGGCGTTGCCGAGGTCCGTTTCCTGGGCTACGCGGTAGGACTCGACCGCCGCCTCCATGTCTCCGGTCTTGACGGCTTCGTCGCCGGTGCGGATGTAGTAGGCGGCGACCTTCTGCGCGACGTCCCTGCGTCCCGGGGCCGCGGCAAGCACGGCCTTGTATTCGGCCATGGCCTGCTCGAACTCGCCCGCCTCGAAGTAGAGGTCGGCGATGCTCTTGCGCAGGTCTGGGGAAATCTCACCGGAGCCGGTGAGGCGATCGTATGCGCGTTTCGTTTCCTGTGGGTTCTTGCGTTTGAGGTAGAAGTCAAAGGCGCGGAGGTAATAGCCGCGCATGCGATCGGTCGAGACGCTTCCGACGGCGCTGGTGTTGGAGAGCACGGTATACCAGACGTCGGCGACGGCGTTGACGGAACGGGTAGCTTCCTGTGGCAGCGAGTTCTTGGCGACGCCGTTGAACCCGACGCCCTGGCGGTAATCGCGCAGGATCAGGTCCTGCCGTGCCTGTGCCTGGCTGCGGGCTGAGGCGAGATAGACTTCGGTGTCAACCTGGCGGCGGGGCGCGGCGTCCAGCGGCACGTTTTGGATGTTCTTCTCCACGTCGGCGTAGTACAGGTTTCGGTATGTGGGGTCGGCATCGGACAGCGGCGCGGTGTATCTGGCCACCAGCTTTCCGAGTACGCCGAGGCGGTAAGCCATGTAGGGGTCGATGCGCTCGGTGTGTATGGATTGCAGCAGGAACATCTGCGATTCGATGGCCTGTTCCGTAGTTGCGAGGGCGCCCGGGATCAGGGCTTCCATTTCCTGGTCGGACACGGAGGCGCCGTTGCGAACGTCTTTCTCGAGGTTGACAAGCGGAATGTTGTCCTGCCCGGAAAGGATGCGCGCGGCGGTGGTGACGATGGCCGTCTGGGCGCGAGGGCCCCAGGCCCGGGCCTGCGTCTGTGCGGCCAGGATTCCGATTAGGGCCGCCAATGCCATCCGGCTCGCCCGATGCATGTTGTTCATGACACGATCCCCGATGTGGTTTCAGGCGCTTCCGGAGCGGCCGGCGCTTGTCCACCCGTTTGTTTCAATTGGCTCACCAGGCTTTCAATGGGCTTTGCGTAGGCCTCTCGTTCGGCGGGTTCCAGCAGTTCGAGGTATTTCTCGAGGTGGCGGATGCCTTCGTCGAAGGACTGCTCGCGCGTGATGAAGAAGAGGCCGTATTCGAGGTGCGCGGGCGGATAATTGGGATCCGCCTGTATCGCGTTCTTGAAGGATTCCCGGGCTTCGGCGTCTTGGCCGGCCACGACCTCGATGCGGCCCTTGGTTGTGTAGAGCAGCGGTCCTGTTCCTTTCGCGGCCACGGCCCGTCCAATGGCTTCCTGCGCGCGGGGAAGGTCGCCGGAGTTCAGAAGGGACTGCGCAATCAGCACGTTTGCCTGGATGGCGATGGGGGAGTCCTTCTTCAACGCCAACTCGTTCAGCGCGGAGATGGCGGCGTCGGTGTTGCCGAGCGCGGCCTGCGCGACTCCGTAGAAGAGCTTGGCCGTGTCGGTGGCCGTGCCCGAGGCCTGCGCGGGCTGGAGGTATTCGAGCGCTTCTTGAAACCGCCCCTGACCCACGAGGGTAATGCCGAGTTGGGCCCGCGCGATGTCCTGAATGCTGGTATTGCTCCGCACCGCCTCCCGAAGAAGGTCTTCGGAAGCCTGCTTGTCTCCGAGGCCGGCGCTCACGAACGCCTGGGCGGCCTTCAGGTCGCTGTTCTCGGGAGCGGCTTGCATGGCCGTGTTCAGTTGTTCGCGCGCTTCGGGAAGCAGGCCTTTGGCAGCCAGCGCGAGACCCAGGTATTCCCGGCCTTCTTGCATGGTGGGCGCAATGTTCAGCGCCGATTTGAGTGCCTGGATCTGGCCTTCGTGGTCGCCCATCGCGCCCCGGGCCATGCCGAGAAGAAGGAACGCCTCCTGGTCGTTGGGAAAGGCCTTCACCATTTCCTGCAAGACTTGTACGGCCAGGTTGCGGCTGTTGGCGTCGTTGGCGGAGGCATAGGCCACCGCGGACAGCATGAAAGCGTCGCGATTGGCGGTATCCCGTTTTGCCGCTTCGCGAAAGGCCTGGCCCGCCTGCGGATACTGGTTGGCGGTCCAGTGCAGTCTGCCGAGCAGAAACTGCGCCTCGGGATCCTCGGGATGCTCTTTCACGTGTTCGTTCAGCAGCGCGGTGGCCTTGGAAATCTGGTTGTCTTCAATGAGATCGCGGGCGCGGGCAACGGCGCTGGCTCGCGGCATCAGCATCAACGCGACCACCGCCAGGATCAGAAGCGCGCCCAGAATGATGGCGATCCATACCCAGAGGGGGATGGACCGGCGCTGGCGCGCCAGCACTTTCTTTTCCTCGGTGATCTTCTGACCGGTCAGGAGATTGGTGCCGCAGTTTACGCAGATGATATCGCCGTCTTGCACGAGGGCGTGACAATTGGGGCATGTTTGCCGCGAGCCGCCCCCGGTAGCCACCGGCGTGGCACCCCTGCGCATGTATCCCCCGCAATGGGGGCAGTTGTCGAGCTTGGGGTCGGTCAATTTGCCGCAGTACGGGCAGTTAATCATGGTAGCCACGGCTGTCGCTGCACCTTTCTAGCGCCTCGCGCTTCCCGCTGCACCTGTCTTCGGCAAGGTACTCTTACCCGCCAACCTGATACTAACATCTGGACCGGGATGTTTCATGCCATTGTTGCGAAACGTCTTGCCGCCGCGATCAGGGCGGTGGCTCCTCGGGAAAAGGGGTCTGGCACTGCTTGCATATCTTGGCGTCCAAGCCGTTGCGCGCCCGGCACCGGGGGCAGCGTTTCACCAGCAGCACCGGAATGCTCAGAACACAGCAGAAGGCAATGATGCCCAGCATGAGCGTGACAAATGCGGTTGTAGACACGCGCATATTCTCCCGGACGCTATGGCCTCCAACGCTCCACCCGATTATACCTAAAATTCTAGGGGGGTGGCGGGCGCGTGTCAACAGTTATATCTGCGAGGCCGGGTGTGGACTGCGGACCGCACATGTGGTACCGTTATTGCTTCCCCAAGTTCCCGTGCGCTGGCACGCGCGGGCGAAATCTCATCGGAACATCAAGAGTGCTCGGTACACCGGTAAGGCTGTGCCATAGATAGTACTACGGCGGAGAAGCGGGCATGATGAAGACTCGTATCGTGGGAACGGGCCAGTACCTCCCCGAAGAAATACTGACGAATGTCGACCTCGAAACGCGTGTCGATACGACCGACGAGTGGATCCGGCAGCGTACCGGCATCATTCAGCGGCATGTGGCGCCTCCGGGCACGGGCACCTCGGAAGTCGCCATTCCGGCCTGCCAACGGGCGCTGGAAGCGGCGGGAATCGAGGCCGCCGAGGTTGACCTGATTGTGTGCTGCACGTGTACGCCGGACCACATTTTTCCTTCAACGGCCTGCCTGATTCAGCACGGACTGGGTGCGGAACGCGCGGCGGCGATCGACCTGAACGCGGCCTGTACGGGTTTCGTGTACGGCTTGACCGTGGCCGACGCCATGCTTAAGACGGGCGTTTACAAGACGGCGATCGTGGTGGGCGCGGAGGTGCTCTCGAATCACCTGAACTGGGAGCGGCGCGATACGGCCATTCTGTTCGGCGACGGCGCCGGTGCGGTGGTGCTGCGGGCTGAGGAAGGGGACAAGGGCATTCTGTCCTGCCACCTGCGGGCCGACGGCGGCGCGAAAGAGTTGCTGTTCATGCAGGCCGGCGGCTCGAAGGAACACGTTACCGCCGAGAACGTGAACAGCCCCAGCCGCGACATCGTTATGAACGGCCGCGAACTGTTCAAGAAGGCCGTGGTGCTGTTCGCCGAGGCCGCGCAGCGCGTCCTCGACGACACGGGCTACAAGGCCGACGACCTCGATCTTTTTGTGCCGCACCAGGCCAACACTCGGATCATCTTCAGCGCGACGGAACGCGCGGGAATCGCGGCGGAGAAGGTGTTCATCAACATCGACCTGGTCGCGAATACCGTCGGCGCTTCGATCCCCATCGCGTTGGACGACGCCATGCAGCAGGGTCGGCTGAAGGACGGCGACCTCGTTATGCTTGCGGCCTTCGGCGCCGGGTTGACCTGGGGCGCGTCGCTGCTGCGCTGGTAGTCGTAAGATTTCGCTGATCACATACTTCCCATTACTCCCATAGCTCTCATTCTTAAGAATGGGAGTAATGGGAGTTATGAGAGCTATGGGGGCTATGGGGGCTATGAAGTGCCGGACCTTTTCCTGTCGCGTTAAGCCGGTTCCAACTCCACCGGGTTAATCAGCGCGCCGATCTTCTCGATCTCGATGGTGACGGTGTCGCCGGGCTTTAGCCAGCGCGGCGGTTTTCGGGCGGCGCCGACGCCGTGCGGGGTGCCGGTCAGGATGACCGTGCCGGGCAGGAGCGTCGTGCTGCCGCTGAGGAAGGCGATCAAGGCCGGGACGTCGTGGATCATGTCGTTCGTGTTCCAGTCCTGTAGGACCTCGCCGCTCACGGTGGTTTTCAATTGCAGCGCGTTGGGGTTAGGGATCTCGTCCGGCGTGACGAGGCAGGGGCCGAGCGGGGCGAAGGTGTCGAAGGTTTTTCCGCGACACCATTGGCCGCCTCCGAAGCGGTTTTGCCAGTCGCGGGCGCTGACGTCGTTGGCGCAGGTGTAGCCGAGGACGTGGGAGAGGGCGTCTTCGCGCGAAACGTTCTTGCAGGTCTTGCCGATGACGACAGCGAGCTCGCCCTCGTAGTCGACTTCGTCGCTGCGCAGGTGCGTAGGGAGGAAGATGGGCTCGCCCGGGTTCTGCACGGCGGCGGGATTCTTCATGAACAGCACGGGATGTTGTGGCGCTTCCTTGCCGGTTTCCTCGGCGTGTTTACGGTAGTTGAGGCCGATGCAGAAGAACGCCGTCGGCTGAACGGGGGACAGCAGCCGCGTCACTTCGACGCGCGCGTCGAGCATCTTGTGGCTGCCGTAGGGATCGCCCTCGATGCGAAGTGCCGAACCATCCGCCTGGAGCGCGCCGAAGCGAATCGCGCCCGTGGAATCCTGGAATCGAATTATCTTCATCGCATCACCTTTCGTAGTTGCTCAGTTGGCGGCCTGCAGGCGGTGGAAGACGCAGGGCGTCGCCGCCAGCCAAATCAGGAACAGTATCCATACCCTGCCTTTGAGGAGATTGTAATCGGTCAGCAGGCGCGACCACGAATGTTTCGCCACGTAGTGCCCGAATGCGAACTCGAAGGCAACGGTCATCGTGGTCCAGAGCAGGCCCACCCGCCAGGCCATGGCGGCGGACGGAAAGGGCCACAGCACCGAGACGGCCCAGACGTAGGCCCCGAAAACGACGATTCCGGTGAGGGTCGAAACCTGGTGCGCCCGCTTTTCGGGCATGTGCTTACCGTAGGTGGTTTGCCGCAGAACTCCGTTCGCTATGGCGAGGGGTATCATCAGCACCCATGCCAGGAGATACGCGCCGTACATTCCATTTCTCCCCAACTTGCCCTGGCGGGTCTGAATCCCGCCGTGCCCGCCGGCAGTCTAAGATTCCGGTCCGGACGCGGGCCGACTCATGGTATGAGATGCGCCCCCCTGTTTCCAAGCGAGGGGCGAGCGGGAAAACTCCGGATTGGGTTGATTTCCGAGGCGGCTGGGTTTATAAGCGGATACGCGTGTTCCATTGAAACAACCAAGAGCGCGGTGACCGCTGATTCACCCGCAATGCCGCACTCGTCGTGATTATTGGGTTTCTAAACCTGCCTTTTTAGCAACTGGGAGAGTCTTTCATGAAGGACAAGCAACTTTCGAGGCGTGGGTTCCTGGCGGGCGCGGCGGCCCTCGCGGCGGCAAGCGGCGTGACGGGTCGAATGGCGACGGTCCTGGCGCAACAACAGGCCCCGGCGGCAATTTCCACCGCTTCCCCCAACGAGAAGCTGAACGTGGCGGCCATCGGCGCCGGCGGCAAAGGCGGCTCCGATATCAACGGCTGCAAGTCCGAGAATGTCGTGGCGCTTTGCGACGTGGACTGGCACCGCGCGGCGGAAACCTTCGCGCAATTCCCGAACGCCAAGCAGTACAAAGACTACCGCAAAATGCTTGAAGAGATGAAGGAGATCGACGCGGTAACGGTGTCGACGCCGGACCATATGCACGCGCCGGCCGCATTGATGGCGATGTCGCTGGGCAAGCACGTCTACGTCCAGAAGCCGCTCACCCACAGCTCCGAAGAGGCGCGCATGCTGCGCCTCGCGGCGAAGAAATACAACGTCGCCACGCAGATGGGCAACCAGGGGCACTCGGAAGAAGGCTGCCGGCGTGTCGCGGAAGCCGTGTGGCACGGCGATATCGGCCAGGTGCGCGAGGCGCACATCTGGACGAACCGTCCGGTATGGCCGCAGGGCGAAGAATTCAGCCAGCCGCTACCCGAGCAGCCGATCCCCGATTTCATTGACTGGGATCTGTGGCTGGGCGTTGCGCCCAAGCGGCCCTTTGGCGGCTACCGCGAGCGCGACAAGGAGAATCCCTCCGTGCAGCCCGTCGGCTACGCGCCCTTCGCGTGGCGCGGCTGGTGGGATTTCGGCTGCGGCGCCCTGGGCGACATGGCCTGCCACATCATGGACGCGGCGAACTTCGCGCTCGGCCTCGGGCATCCGGTCAGCGTCGAGGTGGTTTCGCAGAACGGCAACAACGATCAGACCGCGCCGGAATCTGCCGTGCTGCGCTACGAGTTCCCGGCGCGCACCGTGAAGTACGCCGACTGGGGCGTGAACATCGAGATGCCGGCGGTGACGGTGTACTGGCACGACGGCGGCATGAAGCCTTCCGAGCCAATGGGCGTGCCCAAGGGTACCCGGATGGGCGACGGCGACAACGGTTCGATGCTCATCGGCGACAAGGGCATCATCACGGCGGGCGAATACGGCGGCGACCCGCGCATGCTGCCCGACGCGCGCATGCAGGACTACAAGTTCCCGGATCCCGTGATCCCGCGCATCGAATTCCCGGGGAGTGACGTCGAAGCGCACTACATGGACTGGCTCACGGCGTGCAAGGGCGGACGTCCCGCGTGCTCGAACTTCGACTACTCGGGCCCCTTCACCGAAGTGGTCGTGCTCGGCAACCTGGCGCTGCTCACCGGTCACAAAATGGAATGGGACGGCGAAGGCCTCAAGGTCACGAACATCCCCGAAGCCAACAAGTACGTCCGCAAGACCTATCCCGACGGCTGGGGTATGAACGAGATGCGCAAGGAACTCGGCATCGCGCCACTCTAGGTCGCAGAAGGTATAATTCAGGCGGGGCAGTCCTATCGGGGGCTGCCCCGCCTTCTTGCTTTTGAAGAGCGCGATGGACGATATAGACCTTATGGACAGAGTGCGCATGTTTGTTGTCCATAGAGTCCATATCGTCCATAGTGTCCATCGATTTACCGGAAACTTCCCATGAAAAAGCGCGAACTCATAAACCTGGGCCTTCCTAAAGGCCCCATTCTCGACAAGGCGATTCATGCCGTCGTCGCCGCCGCCGGGGCGGGCATGAATGGCGCCCAAATACGCGACACGCTAAAGGCCCTCGTGCGCAATCCGGGGGGCTTTGCCCAGCATCCGCAGTTTGGAGACCTCGCGAAGGCCTTCGATGAGCGTCATAAGATTCCCAAACTCTCCAGTGCCCGCAGCGAGGCCGCCGAATACCGGCGTTGGGGGCGCGATCTCGACGACACGGCCATCCAGCAGATGGAGAACGCGTGTATGTTGCCCGTGTCGGTCCGGGGTGCGCTCATGCCCGATGCGCACGTCGGTTACGGTTTGCCCATCGGCGGGGTGCTTGCCACCGACAATGCCGTGATTCCCTATGCCGTGGGCGTGGACATTGCCTGCCGCATGAAGATGACTGTGCTCGACCTTCCGCTCAATGCGCTTGAACGGCTTCGCGAAAAGCTCACGCAGGCCATCGAGACCGAGACGAAGTTCGGCGTTGGGAGCACTTTCAAGCGCCGGCGTAACCACGACGTCATGGACGCCGATTGGTTGTCCATGCCGGTTACGCGCGAGTTCAAGGACAAAGCGTGGGCGCAGCTCGGCACCAGCGGCAGCGGCAATCATTTCGTTGAATTCGGCGAACTCGCTGTTCGCGAGGGGTTGCCGGGGCTTGCGCCGGGACACTATGTGGCGCTGCTGAGTCACAGCGGAAGTCGGGGGACCGGGGCCGCCGTCGCCTCGCACTACAGCAAGCTCGCGATGAAACTGCATCCGGAACTTGACAGCGCGTTGCGCCAACTCGCGTGGCTTGACCTCGGCTCGCACGAGGGCCAGGAATACTGGCACGCCATGCAACTCATGGGTCGCTATGCGGCGGCAAACCATGCGCTGATTCATCGCTACGTGGCCAAGCATCTCGGCGCGGAGGTGCTGTTCGACCTCGAGAACCACCACAACTTCGCCTGGAAAGAGATGCACGACGGCAAGGAGGTCATCGTCCACCGCAAGGGCGCAACCCCCGCGGGGGAAGGCGTGCTCGGCATTATTCCCGGCTCGATGGCCGCGCCCGGATATATCGTCCGGGGCAAGGGCAATCCGGCTTCGCTGGATTCCGCCGCGCACGGCGCCGGACGCCGCATGAGCCGCAAGCAGGCAACGAAAGAGTTTCGCTGGCCGCAGATTAAGCAATACCTCGAGGAACAACGCGTGACGCTCCTGTCCGCAGGGCTCGACGAGGCCCCGATGGCCTATAAGAACATCGAGGAAGTCATGGCGGCGCAGAGCGACCTTGTCGAACCCCTGGCCAAATTCACACCTCGCCTGGTGAAGATGGCCCCCGCCGGCGAGCGCCCGGAAGACTGAAAAGTGCAATTCTGAATGATGAATTCTGAATGATGAATGAAGACTTCCTTTCCACCATCGGATCGGGGTGGGAAGGAAGTCTTCATTCATCATTCAGAATTGCTCTTCTTTCATTGTTCATTGCATTCCTGCCGAAACCGCTGGTACATTTTGCGCATGACAATCGAACCAAGCCCACTAGCCTGGAACTACTGCCCCATATGCGGCGTCGCGCTGGTCCTGTGTCACGACGGCGAGAGCGACCGCCCCTGCTGTCGGAATTGCAGCCGGTTCTATTACTCCAACCCGGTACCTGCCGCGTGCTGCTTCGTGCGCCGGAACGGCGACGAACTGTTGTTCGTGCAGCGCGCCGTCGAGCCCGGAAGAGGCCTCTGGACCCTGCCCGGCGGCTTCGTCGAAGTGGGGGAGACCACCGACGAGGCGGCCCTGCGCGAACTTGCCGAAGAGACCAATCTCATTGGCCGCGGCACGCGCCTCATCGGCGCCAATACGCAACTCAGCCGCCTCTCCGGCGCGGTGGTTGTGATGGCCTACCTGGTCGAGAAATGGGAAGGCGACCCCGTTCCCGCCACCGACGCCATGGCGCTTGGCTTCTTTCCACGAGACCGGCGACCGCCCATCGCCTTCCAGGCGCACCGGGAACTGATAGCCCTTTACGATGCCTTGTCCGAGCTTGGCGATTAACCCAGTGCGACACCACTTTTTTGATTCACGTGCGGCGCTGAGGTACACTGTTCCGGCGCAATTGAGACAATCCTGCGTTTTCTTGCGCGTTGCACAATTCAAGAACGGGTAGCTCAGTTGGTAGAGCATCGGACTTTTAATCCGGTGGTCGAGGGTTCGAGCCCCTCCCCGTTCACCATTTAATATCAAGGGCTTACGCTCCGGCGTAGGCCCTTCTCTTTTGCCTCGGGGACACAAGGGGGACACAAGAGCGCTATGTGCATACAAAGGGAGTCGCAGAGGAGCCAATTCGTCTGAGGTTGGGTTCAAGTGCTCATGTCGTCGGACAAAAAGTTAGACGGCGGGTCTCTGTACAGCTTCGCATTGCTTTCTCGCTACCCTCTTTGTGCGCTGTAGCGCCTCCTGTGGGGCTTTTTGTGAACCTATTCAAAAACAATGCGGGCGTTCTCTCCACATGCAAAAGTCAGATTCATATGGGATCGGGTGAATACTTCGGTATAGGTCTCTGCCCTCCCAGAATGCCATTCCTTGCGCTGTACCTTCGATAAAGGGGCCATTCCACGATCTTCTCTGCTTCGATGGCACTTTGGGTCAATGAGAAGGGGCTATTGTCTAAATGCGCTCTGGGGAGCGTTTTCATGACATAGAATTGGATTCTGACGGGGGCGGCGTATGGCCGGTTGCGGGGAGTGGTGAATCGGTTGGGGAATATCAGGTCGTGGTTGTGGTTGGCGTGGGCTGCGCAAGTCAGTGTTCATCCGTGAAGGCGGGCGGGCGCCAATGCGCGAAAAGCGGAAGGCACCCCCGGCCACCCCTCCAGAGAAGGCACCCCCTATACAGTCCTTCGCCTCTTGAATTTGCGCAACAAAAAGATGGCGATAAGGCAGTCGTTAAGGCCATTGGCTCTTGGTAAATAGCCTAAACGGGCAGACATCCGGTGACTGCGCCTCGCGTCCACACATACGAACCGCTGCTGCTTGGCTCGATTCTTCCCTTTTTCGAATTCGTTAAACCACAGACCGCCCAAATATACAATTGGCATAGCACAGGTCTTTTTCCTTCTTCTACATATTACTGTGAGGAGCCCTAATTACACATGAAATGATATTTTTGGTTGACAGACCGATAACGGTATTGTAGGTTAGCCCTGTGGCCACACTATCGGAAAGGCTAGTGGGTGTTGGAGGAAGCAAAGCCTTACTGATTTGGGGGTGGGGGTAATCCATCAAATTACGTGGAGGGGATTGGCCACGGAGCTTTGTCTCTCTTGAGGGGCTCTTAGGGCAGCAAGGGATCTGGGCTCAAACTCACCAAAGTCATAGACGGGTTTAAGGTAAAGGACTTTTCAGCTTTGGGGGATTTCCTTGTCTTTTCGGGAAGGGCTGTACTTCTGGGGAGGAGCGACCAGTACCCGAAGCTGGGCTCTGGGCGGCCGCCGTGAACCGATTAAGAGACAGCCAAAAAAAGGAGAGATATGAGAATGAATGGTAAATTCTTGGCATTGGGGTTCTGTGTTTTCTTTGTCTTTGGCGCGGCGTTGGGGCAAGAAACTGAAAAGGTAACCGTTCTGCCACAAGAGAGGGTCGAATCGGCTTGCCAAAGCGCACAAGACGCCTTCACATCAGACAACGTGAACGCGGGATGCAACGCGCTGTTGGACGCTCTTCGCGCTCTGGACCCGGACAATGCCGAGCTCGTGGATCTCACGACGGCTCCCGTGCACCTTTTGGTTTTTGGCATGTGTTCGCTGATGCAAGACGAAGCGCTGGCGGAGTTCCTTGAGAATACCCTGGATCCGCAGGCCTATCCAATAGACGACGCAGTGCTGCTCTTTTTTAATCTTCAGTTCACTTCTGTTGATGAAGGACGAAAAGTGCCATCTACATCAAAAGCCGATTTGGTTCAGCGTGCGCTACGGATGGAACAGAGTCCCCACGCACTCGTAAGGGCCTTGGGCCTTATCGTGAGCCATTAGAAGTAATTCATGAGGACCACGGAAACGTTCTGCTGCTCGTGAGCCTCACGGGCGACACCGAAAGTATCGCAACGGTCGACTATTCTATTGCAACTACCGCACAATGGGGTGGTGTGGAACCTTCCGCTAAAACCGGAACAGTCACTTTTGATCCGGATGCTTTCTTCTCGAACATCGGCTTCATTCGAGTTCCTTTGGTCGATGACGATGTGCATGGCGACCTTGAAACGGTTACCGTGACGCTGTCAAATCCGCAGAGCGCCCGGCTTGGGGAGTACTCCGAACTGCAATTTAGCGTGTTCGACGTCGATCCCCTTCCGCGCATGCGTTTTGCGGAACCATCTTCCGAAGTGAACGAGGGTCCCCAAACCAATAAAACGGTCAGCGCGGTGTTGGATCGTCCTTCTGCCAATGATGTTACTGCGTGGATTGCAGTGGCGGGAAGCGCAATGGGATATGGCGTTGACCACCTTATGATGAGTCAATCCATTGAGTTCTCGCCCGGGGAACGCTCAGCATCGGTTCAAGTGTCGATCACAGATGACCTCCTGAATGAAGCCCCCGAGACGATTGTATTGTCTCTCTGCGACCCAAGAAACGCCGAAACAATCCCACCGGCGAGCCACACCGTAACCATTGTTGATAACGATCCCCTGCCGGGCGTCTATTGGTCGCACGCAAACATGGACGTCTGTGAAGCCGCAGGCTCCCTCCAGATTCCATTTGAGCTAACCGCAGTCTCGGGCCGTGAGGTTGCTGTCTATTTCACGCACACAGCACAGACAGGAGACAATCCGGACCCTTACCGCGGTGCCCGCACCTCACTACCGGTTCTCGTCTTGGTTGGAAGACACAGAGGATGGGGGATTATTCGATACGATAAGCACCGTGCCGGAATTGACGGTCAGAATGACGAAGGATCGCTCGCCCCTTGCGGTTTTTGTTCACCAGTACGCGCTCACAACCACTGTATACGAAGGCGGCACCCTTACGCCTTCCAGCGGTGGCTTCGACGATAACACGGAAGTAGAACTCAATGCCGTCGCGTTGCCGGGTTATGAGTTTTTGGGATGGGCTGGGCCTGTATATGATGTCGTGGGCCGCGAAAACCCCTCGAACGGAAGGCTATCCAGTCAGGCGAAAGTCAGGATGGATGCTGACAAGCAAGTCGAGGCTTACTTTGGCCACGGTTACACGCTTGAAATCTCCTCCCGAGGTTCGGGTACTGTCATAGGCGCTGACGTCTATACTCCCTTTACGCAGGCCACGCTGTATCCTGTGGCGGGCTTGGGATGGCACTTCGATCATTGGGAAGGCGATCTGACCGGCTCGAGCAATCCCGCGACGCTCGACATGAACACTTCGAAGACGGTAACCGCGGTATTCGTTGAAGACCCGCAATCCGCCCCCGTAGCCGATCCCGTCGTCACCATTAACACGGTTGCCGTTGGGCACGGCAGGGTTGACCCAACCGAACGCAGGTTGGGCCGGATCTTTCTCTACTCCGATTCTTCGCCAACCGGCCTTCCCGAGCCTGTAACGTTCTTTACCGCCATCCCAGACTCTGGAGCGCGATTTGACCATTGGGAGGGAATGATTGAAGGAACCGACAACCCCGGCTTTTTATGGTCAGTATATCCAGGCACCGCCCTCGCCTACCCATACTATGTGAGGGCAGTCTTCGTCGACGTATGCAACGTCGACGTTTCCACAGAAGGAGAAGGCGCCGTCTCGCCCGGTACCGGGCGGCGCGACCTGGGGCAGCCGTCAACGTTCACGGCGACGCCGGCGCCCGGTTACCGTTTGCATCATTGGCTTGTGAACGGCCAGGTGGCCGGTGGCGATCCAACCCTCACCATTACACCGACCGCCGATACCACCGTAGTGGCGGTGTTTACACCGGTGGCCGCGCTGACCCTGGTGGCGATGCCGAGCGGAGCGGGCGGCGGTATAACGGCCGATCCGCTCAAGGATGTGTACGATCCCGGTGACCACGTGTCGCTCCTGGCGGCTCCCGCCGCGGCCTGGCGTTTCTACCGCTGGGAAAAGAACGGCGCCTACGCGGGCGACGTAAACCCGCTTCCCCTGACCGTCCAGGACGACACCACCGTCGCCGCGTGGTTTGTCCAAATCTTCGAATTTGCCGCCACGGCAACGGCGGGCGGTTCGGTCTATCCCACGCAACGGACCTGCGACATCGGCACCACCGTCGCCGCCACCGCCACGCCGGACGCCGGCCTCGTGTTCGTGCGCTGGGAAGGCGACGTGCCCGAAAACCTGCGCTACCAGCGCCACGTCGTCCTCACGATGGACCAGAATCGCGCCATCCAACCCGTCTTCGGCTATGCCCTCACCGCGAGCATCCTCGGCGGCGGCGCTATCCGCATCGGCGAGGCCACAGCCCCGCTCGTGACCGATGCTCAGACCCTCCGACACATCCCGCTGGGCCAGGAAGTCACCCTGACCGCCGTCAACACCGAAAACGCCACCTTCCAGCATTGGATCATGCCCGACGGTTCGCTGAACACCTCCGCGACCGTCCAGGTGACCCTGAGCGCGAGCTCCACCTTCTCCGCCGTGTTCGAGCCCGCGGAAACCTCGCCCACCGGCAACGTCAGCCTCGCGGTCGCCGTCAACGGCGGGGGCAAGGTCACCGTCAACGCGCAAGGCGACAAGGCGGTGAGCAACTACGGCGTCTTCTCTTACGCACCCAACAGCAGCGTCGCCCTGACCGCCACGCCCGACGAGGGCTACGTCTTCAGCCGCTGGAGCGGCGACGCCACCGGTCCCGACGCGTCACTGAGCGTCGCCATGGACGGCCCCAAGGCTGTCATTGCCCATTTCCACAAGGAGGGCGAAACCGAGCCCGAAGGTTATGACCTTATCGTGCGAGTTGTGGGCGGAGGAGAAGTTCTATCCAACGGTTGGCATTTCCCAGCGTGTTCTGACGATGTGGCGGCTGAACCCGCATTCTTGGTCGCCAAGCCCGCCTTCGGTTGGAGATTCGATCACTGGGAAGGAGATTCTACGGAATCAAGCAATGTGACGTTAGTTTCCATGGATTCCGACCGCACGCTTGTGGCCGTATTCGTACAGCCGGCCTTTACGCTGGACATTTCCCAGACCGCAATTGGCGGGAGCGTGTATGTAGGCCCCGAGGACCGCTGGATCCAGGATATGCCCGACGCGCTTAACGCCGGTTTTGCTCCCGGTTCCCAAGCCCAGTTCGAGGCCATTCCGGAGCCTGGCTGGGAATTCAGTCACTGGAGCGGCAGCTTGCCCTCCAGTTACACGTCCAACTCGGTCTTCATTGAAAGCATGGGCAGCCACTACTTCGTGCAGCCGGTATTTACCCCCCTGTATCCGTTCCACCTCATCACCTCGTCCGGGGGTAACGTAACGGTATTCCAGAACGACCAACCCGGTACCGCGGTGAATACGGATCAGGTACTCGATTGCAGACCCGACACGCGCCTCACTCTCGCCGCCACACCGGCCCCCGGCTTTTTCTTCGACGGCTGGGAGGGGCCTGCGGTTCCGCAAGACAATCCCGGCGGACCGGCGACAGCCAGCGTTCTGATCACAGAGCCCACAGAAATTCTGCCGCGCTTCTTGCCCGAGCAGTATGAAGTGACCGCCACCGCCTCCATCCCCGAAGGCGCCGAAATGGTCATCACGCCCTCGAAGGAGCACTACCAATACGGCGATCCCATCGAAATCAGCGCCATACCAAAGCCGGGCTTCAGATTCGCAGGCTGGGAGGAATCAATACAGGGCGCGTCCGTTGCAGTGAACCCGTGGAGAGGTATCGCCACATCATCCATAGCGGCTATCGCAAAGATCGAAGGAGCATATAGTTTGATGCGTGCCAGCGTGGGGGGACAAGGTACGGTTGAAGTGTCTCCTGACATGGGCAACTATTGCCCGGGCGATAAGGTTGAATTAACCGCCAAAGCCGC
>JAVEWL010000430.1:0-5237 GCA_034004565.1 FCB group bacterium
CCCCGCGCGTGCACTCGCCGCGGCACCGCCCGGCTGTCCCCGAGGCACCCCCCCGCCGGCTTCATGGCTTGGGGGTGTGGGTTAGCGAATGCCTCCGGGCTCCCCTCCCCCTGACCCTCTCCCCAAGGAGAGGGAACAAGAGGGCATCGCGAATCCCTCCCCCCCTACCCCCCCGCAGGCGGGGAGGAAAGAACTACGCCCCCGCCTGCGGGATGAATTCTTTCCCCCCCGCCTGCGGGGGGGTAGGGGGGGAGGCTCTTGGCATTTCATTAAGCACCCCCAAACAAGTTTGGAGGTGGCATGTCTGAGGGCGGGTGCTTGGGGCAATCCGTCTATGTTGCTCAGCAAGCGGAGGTGTGCGCAGTCAGGTGACCCTCTCCCCCAACAGGCTCCCTCTCCCGCTGGGAGGGGCAGGGTGAGGGAGGCTTTTCGTCTCTGATGTCCTTGCTGTCCTTCGCTTGCCCACACCCCCAAGCCATACTGCCGGCTTGGGGGTGCCACAAAGCTTGGGGAGAGGGGCGGGGTGAGGGCTCGCGCGTCCTTGCCGTCCTTTTGCTCCTTGGCAAGCCCTCACCGCGCCCCGCTGGCAACTCCCTCCCGCAAAATGGCAGAATTGCCCAAGCCTTCGGGCAACGGCGGGATACTTGACCACTCAACAGACACGAAAGCGCAACTCGTTGGACCAAACCGACACAGAAGCCGCATCCATCGCCCTGGGCGACGCCTTGTCCAACTTCGACAAGGCCCTCACCCAATTGCGCATCGATCTCGCCGACGATGAACTCCTGACCGATGCCATCTTCGACGGCACCGACGAATGGACCGCCCTGCTCGCCTACAAGCTCGTCCCGCACCTCGCGGGCGAAGGCTGCCTCATTGCCGCGGTCGCCGGCGGCACCAACACCGGCAAATCGACCGTCTTCAACCTCCTCCTCGGCCGCGGCGTCAGCCCCGCCGTCGCCACGGCCGCCGCCACGCGCCACCCCGTGCTCGCCGCCAACCCGCACCGCGCCGCGCAATGCCTCGAAGGCAAGCTCGTGCCCGAGTTTCAGCCCTTGCCGCTCGAAGATCCCGAGGCGGTCATCGAAAATACCGTACCCGAGGACGCGCTCTTCGTGGCCGTGGCCGACAACCTCCCCGACCGTCTCGTCCTCCTCGACACGCCCGACGTCGATTCCATCGACAAGCGAAACTGGGTCGTCGCCGACAACATCCGCGCCGCGGGCGACGTGCTCATCGCGATCCTCACCGGCGAAAAATACAAGGACGACCGCGTCGTCGAGTTCTTCCGCCGCGCGCAGGCTTCCGGCCGCGTCGTGCTGCCCCTGATGAACAAGACAAACCCCGCCGAAGACTACCGCGTCGCGCGCCGCCAGCTCGACGAGTTCGCCTCCGACGTCGGCACCGACGCCCCGCGCTTCGTCTTGCCGCACGACTTCTCGCTCTCCGAGCGATTCGACAAGCCCGTCGACGCCCTCCAGGGCACCGATCTGCACCTGCGCGAATACCTCGAATCGCTCGACGTCCCCGCGGTCAAACGCCGCGTCTACAGCGCCACGGTCAAGCATTTCTGCGTCGAAGCGGAGCAGTTCCTCGACCGCGTCGCCGAGGTCGGCACCGCTCTTCAAGCCGTGCGCGAAGAATTCGATGCGCGCACCCAGGGCTATTCCACAAAGTACGACCCCGCCCCCGGCGCCCAGGTGGGCGGCCTCTTCCACGAATTCGTGCAGATGAAGCGCGGCCTCGTCCGCCGCGCCATCGGCTCCACCGGCACCGCCGCCTACCGCGCCATCACCGCGGTCGGCAAGACAATCGGCGGCGCCCTGCGAAAGCGCGCCACCCTCGAAGCCAACGACACTAAAGTCACCGACGAAGACATCCGCGTCGCCCACGCCCAAGCCCTCGAACGCATCACCCGCGACCTCGCGCGAAGCTTCATCGAGTCCGCGCGCAACCTGCGCGAACCCGCCGCGCACCTCGTGCGGCAAAACCTTGACGACCTCGACCTCGACGCGATCGTCGCGGCCGTCACGCGCGACACCCTGCGTTCCGAGAGCCTCTCCCGCGAATTCCGCGAGCACGCCTACCGCCTGCTCGAAACCTGGTGGGCCGACAACAAAGGCAAGCGGCGCGCCCTCGAAGCGCTCGATGCCATCCTCGCGCTCGTCCCCACGGCCATCGCCGCGCCCCTGGCCGTCTACGCCGGCGGCGTCGGCGTCAGCGAAACCGTCGTCGTCGTCGGACCCGTCGTCGAACAGTTCGTCGCCCGCGCGCTCGAATACCAGTTCGGCGACGCCATGTTCGATTTTCTCTCCCCCTGGAAGGCTGAGCAGCAGCGCAACCTCGAAGCCGCGTTGCGCACGCACCTGACCGAGCCCTGCCTCAAGGGCCTCGCTGAATACGCGAACGTGATTACCGGCCCCGGTGTGGCCGAACTGCGGAGGTGGCAGGAACTGTGCCTGAAGACATCCTGAGCGTGGTACACGGCCTCGAAGCCCTCGCGGCCTACAACGGTCCCTGGCGTCCGCTGTACGACGAGGCGGTCCTCCTGCGCGAGCGCGTGAAAGAACTGCGCGAGCGCGAGGCCCGTCTCGACGATCTGCTCGTCATTGCGCTCGTCGGCGGGTCCGGTGTCGGCAAGTCCACCCTGCTCAACGCCATCGCCGGCGACCAACTGGCCGAGACCTCCGAATTTCGACCCTGCACCTCCGTGCCCACCGTCTACCACCCGCCCGGCGCCGAACTGAACATCCCCCAATGGCGCTCCGTGTCCGGTTCCGCGCTCGAGCACCTCGTCATTATCGACACCCCCGACTCCGACACCATCGTGCGCGATCACCGCCGCTCCGTCCAGGATGCCCTCGCCCAGAGCGATCTCCTCGTCATGTGCGCCAGTTCCGAGAAATACCTCGACGAAGCCACGTGGTCACTGCTGCGACCCCTGCAAGGCGAGCGCACCATCGTCTGCGTCGAAACCAAGGCGCGTGGCGGCGGCGGACTCGTCCGCGAACACTGGCTCGGCCGCCTCGCCGACCAGGGCTTCACCATCGCCGACTATTTCCGCGTCAACGCCCTCAGCACCCTCGATCGCAAGATCGCCGGTCGCGACGAGCCCGACGAGGAAGAATTGGACTGGGGCCGGTTCGAGGCCTTCCTCCAGCGCGAACTCAGCCGCGAACGCATCCTCCGCATCAAGCGCTCGAACGCGCTCGGCCTGCTCCGGAAAACCCTCGGCCGGCTGCGCGACCGCGTCGAAACGCGTATCCCCGAGCTTGAAGCCCTCGAAGGACGCCTCGCAGAAGCCGACGGTGTTGTCGCGCGCGGCGCGTTCGACATCCTGGCCCGCCGCCTCTTCGCCGAGCCCCACCTATGGATGCACGCCCAAAGCCGCGAAGTCGCCCTGCGTGCCAAAGGCGTCGTCGGCGGCTTCTACCGCATCATCGAAGGCCTCCGCAGCCTGCCCGCGCGCCTCGGCACCTGGTTGCCCCGCCTCGCCGGTGCGGGCCGCCAGGCCTCCGAACTCCTCGCCGATCGCGACATCCTGCGCGAGGAGACCTCGTTTCACGCCCCCGAAATCGAAGCCCTCTACACCGGCAAGCAAAGCGAAGTCGCCCTCGCCATGGCCCAGGCCGGTTTCGATTCCGAATCCGCCCCCGACGGGTTCGCCGCCTTCGAACGCGAACTCAGCGACGCCCTCGGCCGCATCCTCCGCGGACCCGCCCGCGACCGCCTCGTACGTCGCGCCCGTCTCCTGACCAGTTGGCCCCTGACCCTCCTGCTCGACGCGCCCCCGCTCGCCCTGCTCGCCTGGTCCGCCTACGGCATCGTGCGCCAGTACCTTGCCCAGATCACGCCCCCGGTAATGGTCATCGTGCAGGCCGCCGTCGTCTTCGGCATCGTCCTCGGCACCGAACTGCTCCTGTTCTCCCTCGCGATACGCGGGTCCGCCTGGTCCGCGCGCCGGGCAACCCTCAAAGACCTGCGCGCCGTCCTCGCCGCCCGAGGCAAAGCCTTCGCCCCCGAACGCACAGCCATCAACCAGGCCCTGACCCTGGCCAAACGAATCACAACCCTCAAAGACGCCGTCTCCTGACCCAATTCCACAAGCGTCCGTCTTGCATACCTCTCATAACTCTCATGACTCCCATAACTCTCATGGGAGCTATGGAAATCATGCGAGCCGCCTCCCCAAAATAAAAAACACCCCCAAATCCGCCCCAAGCGGACCCAGGGGTGCCAAAGAATCCCTCAGCCTAACGCATTACCCGCAAGCCGACTTCAGCCGCGCCAGGCAACGCCCGCCGTCCTCGGCCGAGTACAGCCCCGTGCGAACATTCACGCTGAGCATCAACGCACGCAGCAATTGCAGCGCCTCGTCCAGCAGGCCCATCTCTTCGTCGGTGAGTTCGCGCCGATGCTCCAGCAGGCGGTCCAGGGCCTTCTCGACCTCCTGCGCCGAACGGCCGATTTCGGCCAGGCCCACCGTAAGCGCGACGCGTCCCGCCCGGTGCAGGCAAGCGCCAACCTCATCCAGAACCTCTTGCGGCGGACATCCCTCGCGCAGCCGGGACGCCTGCGATGCCGCCGATTCCAGCGCCTCAAGTCCAGACGCAAGTCCTGCGCGAAGAACGTCCATATCCGTGGTGAGTGCGGTAATCATGTTGCATACCTCAGGCGGAAACGAGACTCCCATCGGTCGCAAAGCGATCGGTAAGCCGCTGTATCGTGCCGCCGTGCGGCGCTTCCTTCGAAAGACCGGTCAACACCAACTGTCTGCCTTGCCGGCCAAGGGCCACGTGATAGGACATGAGTGTGCTCACGAGCCACAACGGCATTTCCCGCACGCGCGACAAGTCGACAATCCAGTTCGCCTGTTGAGGGCCTTCCTCAAATAGCGCATGAAGTTGGTTCAGTGTTTCCTCGGGATCGCTGTTTCCTTCGTCGGCCTGCAGCCGGATCACGGCCGCGCCCGCCGCCTCGTAACAGGGTCTTCCAAAACTCGGAATCCCGGGCATTCCCGACCGCGCCAGCGCGGCCGGATCGTCCAGCATGTTGCCCGGCGCCATATACTGGAGTCGTCGCGAGAGCGCGTCCCGCATCCAAGGGAACTCGATCAGCATCGCAAACGTGTCCGCATAAAGCAAAACGGTGTCGATATACAGCACAATGTGCGCGCACATGTCGCAGAGCATCTCGAGCGAAGTCTGAACCTGCTCGGGACCTTCCTGCTCGGACGC
>JAVEWL010000431.1:0-5236 GCA_034004565.1 FCB group bacterium
AGGATCGACAGGAAATTCCCGACGATGCACAGGCTGAGATAAATCTGGAAGAACTGGAGTACAAAGAGGCCGAGTATCGCGGGCTCGGGGCGCATGAGCGCGGCGGCGATTCCCGCGAACAGTCCGAACAGCAGGCCCACGATCGGCAGGAATGCCAGGTTCTTGCCCAGAAGGTAGCGCTTGCGCGGCGTGGGCAATAGGACCAGGGCCTGGAAGCCTTCCGGGTCGGTGCCGAACACGTTGAACAGGAAGACGGCGAAACTGGCGAGAACCATGAAGAGCACGAGACCGATCATGGAGTTGCCCTGCATCAGGTGGGATGAATGTCCCTTGTTCATCAGCAGCGGCAGCATGAACACGGTGCCGAAGATGAACGGCATGACGATCTGCATGCGCACCGTCGGGTGGCGCACGGCGGTCAGCCAGCTTGCATACACGACCGCGGAGGTGTCGTCGGACAGTCCCGGCACACCGCGCGAGGTCAGAGGCTCCCGGCCCGCCGCGGCCCTTACGGGCGTGGCTTCTTTGGTGCGCGCGCGGCGCCTGGTGGCGGCCGTATAGTACCGGTGGGTGCCGCGGTATCCCGCCGCGAGTCCCAGGCCGCCCAGGGCGGTCATGCCCGCGAAGCACAGGAACGCCACGCCGTAGTCTCGCTCGTGGGCGGCTCTCATGCCCAGCGAAAGCCAGGCGGGCGGTACCGCGGCGTGCGCCAGAACCGCCTTGCGCATCCAGTCGGCGTTTCGTTTCTCCTGCTCGCGGATGTATTGGTTGGCTCCCTCGACGGTGCCGTTCTTGAAATCGTAGGAATCCTGCCTCGCGCGCGTCCCAAGCGTGCTCGTGAGCATGCCGGGGACCTGGAAAACGACGACGAATATCAGGGGAATCATCGTGAGAATGACGCGCCGCCGGCGCTTGTTCTCCATGAGCACACCCAGCCACCCCCGGAAGTGATAGGTCCACGCCGCGAGCATCACAATAAACGCCGCGGCTAGTGGCAACGTGAGAAGCATGCGCGGACCGAGACCCACCATCAGCCCGAGGGAGAGTCCCAGCGTGCCCAGTGCGAACACGGGGACCAGGGGGGTCGCGAACGAGGCGGTGAAGTTCAGCAGGAACACCATTCGGAGCGATACAGGAAGGTAGAGCATCCTGCGGAAGTCGAGCACGTCGGATCGTTGCAGCTCCGACATGACGCCCACCGACCATGCCATGAGCACCAGCAGGATCAGGAGGTCGACGAAAAGGAGGATCGCGGTCGAACCTCCCTTCGTGAGCAGCAGTGCGCCCAGGAAGAACATTCCCACGCCCAACGCCGCGCCGAACGCCAGCAGGACCAATATGACCACCGCGGCCAGGACGCTGGCAAGTTGCCCGCCCGTGGTGCGAAACCAGGCGCGGCGCAGCATGATGAAGCGATACTGGACGAGCGTCGCGAGCTGGACGAGCATCAGGAAACCCCCTCGAGCCAGGAAAGGCTGACCTCGGCTTGCTCGGGCGCGCCGACGGCCTTGAGGAAGGCTTCTTCGAGGGAGGCGCCGTGGGACAGGTTGTCGATGGGTCCCTCGACGACCAGTTGGCCCTGGCGGATGATGCCGACGTGCGTGCAGAGGCGCTCGACGATCTCGAGGATATGCGAGGTCAGGAAGACGGTCGAGCCGCGCTGGATGATGCGCTCCAAAACGGTGCGGATGGTGCGCGAGGCGATGGCGTCCACGCCTTCGAAAGGCTCGTCGAGAAACAGGAGGTCGGGATTGTGAATCAGCGCCGCGGCCAGGGCGAGCTTCTTCTTCATGCCGTGGGAGTACTCGAGCACAAGGGTTTTGTCGGCGTCCGCAAGGCCCATTAGCGTCAGCAATTCGTCGCGGCGCTCTTCGACGAGCTTGCGGGGCATGAGGTACATGCGCCCGATGAAGGTAAGGTATTCGCG
Organism: FCB group bacterium; assembly: GCA_034004565.1. Classification (GTDB taxonomy): domain Bacteria; phylum Hydrogenedentota; class Hydrogenedentia; order Hydrogenedentales; family SLHB01; genus JAVEWL01. The sequence goes on from JAVEWL010000431.1 coordinate 1,928, forward strand.
CGCGGTGAGGTTGTCGAAGAGGCACAGGTCTTCCGGGACGACTCCGATGCGCTTCTTGACCTCGAGCGACTGCGCGGCCATGTCGTAACCGAGGATACTGGAGGCGCCGCCGCTGGACGCCAGCAAGCCGGTCAGCATCTTGATCGTGGTTGATTTGCCGGCCCCGTTGGGTCCGAGGAAGCCGTAGAAGCTGCCGCGCTCGACCCGAATGTTGACGCGGTCCACGGCGCGAAAGGAACCAAAGTCCCGCGTTAGCTCGTGTGTTTCGATAGCGTATTCCATGGAATCTCCCATTTCCCCCGCTCCCGATTCCGGCGCGTCCGCACATCTTAGCATTGGGAAGGGGGCGGGGGAAATGTGCGGGGAGTTCGCGGCCCGTTGGTTTTGCTTTCACGCTTCTTGAGCCCGCTTCAGCGGGCTTTTAACCTTTGCCCCCGGCTTCAGCCGGGGGGACCAACCTGCCCTTATCCTTGTAGAAGCCGGCTTCAGCCGGGCTTATCGGTCCTGCTTTAGCTGCTAAGGCTGAAGCCAAGCCCGAGAAGTCCGGCTAAAGCCGGCTCTTGCTTATCCGGTTGATGCCTGCCCCCCGGCTGAAGCCGGGGGCAAAGGACAAAAGCCCGCTAAAGCGGGCTGTGACACTTTCGGGGTTGAACCGGGGAGCATTGAGGCAAGAAGTGGATCTGGATTTCTTGGAGCGGGTTGGGTGAGCCGGTATACTCGGTGGCGAATCGCAAACTCAGAGGGAGAATACGGATGAAGATGATGGCGCGTGCCGCTGTTCTGGTGGCCTTGGTATTGGCGGGAGCTTCGTGGGCGCAGGCCGAGGAGGCGAAGCCGGCGGTGGAAACGAAAGAAGTGCGGGACGCGCGGATGTCGTGGTGGCGCGAAGCGCGCTTCGGGATGTTCGTGCATTGGGGGCTGTATTCGGGGCTGGGCGGCAATTGGAAGGGCGAATCCACGGGCGCGACCGGCGGCAAGGAGTGGATCCAGAATGCGGTGAAGGCCGACACGTGGGAGTATGCGCACGAGGCGATTCCGCTGTTTCGTCCGAAGGAAGGCTTTGCCACGGAATGGGCGAATCTCGCGCGCGACGCGGGTTGCCGGTACCTGGTGTTTACGTCGAAGCATCACGAGGGTTTCGGGTTGTTCAATTCGCAGTATACCGATTACGACGCCTACGACACGGTCGGCCGCGATTTGTGCAAGGAGATCGTGGAAGCGGTGCACGGGGCGGGGCTGAAGGTCGGTTTTTACCATTCGGTGATCGACTGGCATCACCCGCAGTACGACTACGACGCGGCGAACAAGCTGCCGCATCCCTTGCGCGGGAAACCGTCGCCGAACGGCGCGCGCAACCACTCGATCTACGTGGACTATCTTCACCACCAGGTGCGCGAGCTGCTCACCAACTACGGGCCTATCGACATCATGTGGTGGGATTTCTCGAAGGCCGGCAACGACGGCCCGTTCTGGCGCTCGGACGAACTGATGTCGATGGCGCGCGAACTGCAGCCGGCGATTGTCTCGAATGACCGGCTCTACGACACGCCGGACATCGAAAAGGAAGATTCGTCGGACCGCCTGCGCAACTGGAAGCCGGAACACGGCGATTTCACCACGCCGGAACAGACGGTGCCCGCGACGGGCGTGCCGGGGGTGGACTGGGAAGTCTGCATGACGATGAACACCTCGTGGGGCTATTCCGAGCAAGATGTGGCGTGGAAGCCGACGAAGCAGTTGCTGCAGACGCTGGTGGACATCGTGTCGAAGGGCGGCAACTACCTGTTGAACGTCGGGCCCAAGGGCGACGCCGGCATCCCCGAGGAAAGCGTGACGCGCATGCGCGAAATCGGCGAGTGGATGGGGGTGAACGGCGACGCGATCTACGGCACGACGGCAAGCCCGTATGGCGCGCCCGCGTGGGGACGGTACACGGTGAAGCCGGGCGTGCTGTATGCGCACGTGTTCGAGTGGCCGGCCGACGGGCGGTTGGACGTGGCGATCGAAGGCGGCAAGATCACGCGCGCGTACCTGCTTGCCGATGCGGCGAAGACGGAACTGAAGCTCGAGAAGCGTGCGGACGGCACGACCGTGCTGCTGCCCGGAACCGCGAGCGATCCGAACGTGCCGGTGGTCGTAATCGAGCACGCGGGGTAGGCATGGCACTGCCTGAAGTATTTGTGGACGCGGATGCGTGTCCGGTGAAGAAAGAGGTCTATCGCGTGGCCGAGCGATACGGGCTGTGCGTGAAGCTTGTGGCGAACATGAGCCTCTGGACCCCGGACACGCCCCGCGTCGAATCGATCGTGGTGAACGGCGATCCCGACGCGGCGGACGACTGGATCGCGGTGCGTGCGACCGCGAACGACATCGTGGTGACGGACGATATTCCCTTGGCGTCGCGGTGCATCAAGGCGGGGGCGCGGGTGCTGACGTCAAAGGGGCGGGTGTTTACCGAGGCATCGATCGGCGAGATCCTGGCCAGCCGCGATCTGCTTTCGCAGCTTCGCGATCAGGGGGCCATCACCGGGGGGCCGGCGCCGTTGCAAGACAAGGACCGCTCGCTGTTCCTGCAGCGGTTTGACCAATTGGTCAATGCTTGCCTGAGGCTGGGGTAGAGCCGTTACCACCAAGCCACAAAGAACTGCAAGAGAATTACAGCCACGAATTAGACGAATCAGACGAATGGAATTGCGGGTTGCCCGGGGGCTGTGACCGAAGCGGACTTCTCATTCCTCCCATACTTCCCATGACTCTCATAAGACCCATACGACCTATAAGCCCCATGGGAGTTATGAGAGTCATGGGAAGTATGGGAGGAATGGGAAGTCCGCTTCGGTCACAGCCCCCGGGCAACCCGCAATTCCATTCGTCTGATTCGTCTTATTCGTGGTTGTAATTCTCTTGCAGTTTTCTTGTGGCTTGGTGGTGAGATTGCTTTGGTGCGCCAGGCTGAGCGTGGCCGGCCTTATAGCGAGACAGAAGGCTTGAGGGGCCCGGCCGGGCGGCTGTGGGGTTATGCTTCGGCGCGGTAGAGGGTGGCGATGCCGAAGCTGAGGGGGATGGCGGTGACGCTGCGGAAGCCGGCGTTGCGCATGAGTTGGGCGAAGGCTTCGCCGTAGGGGAAGGTCTCGACGGTCTGATTGAGGTAGCGGTAGGCGTGGGCGTCGCCGGAGATCATTCCGCCGAGACGCGGGAGGATGTGGCGGAAGTAGAAGAGATACAGGCGGCGGAAGAGGGCATTGCCGGGCTGGGAGAATTCGAGCACCATTGCGCGGCCGCCGGGGGCGAGGATGCGGCGCATTTCGG
>JAVEWL010000432.1:0-5230 GCA_034004565.1 FCB group bacterium
CCACATCTACACCGAAGACAATCTTCGGGGCGACCGCGAAACCGGCGCCACCGTCACCCCAACCCAAGGAAAGTTCACCGCCCCCCCGCAGAGCTTCGGCTACGCGCAATAACCGATCATCGCCGTTCCCCGAAAAAGCGAGAACGCCCATCCGCGTAACGGATGAGCGCTCTCTGCGTGTCCCGCGCCTCGGGGGGCGCGCGAAAAACTAATTCGAAATCTGCGGGCGTGTGCGAACCATCGGTTCGTAGCGCTCCTTCAGCGTGCGGCCGGACTTGATCAGCGTGCTGCCCAGCGAAGCCAGGGTCCACGCAAGAAAGTTAAACCGCACCGTGCGCGGCCTGCGCTGCTTCGCGCCGTCCGCCTCGGCCTGCTCCCGCAATCGAGACAAAAACAGCCCATACAGCAGGTAGGTGTTCAAATCCATCATGGTTCTTCTCCTTCCGAACAAAGTCGGTAACGGTAATGCTCGGCCCGGCGCGTTTGCCTGCGCTGCGGTCCCTCGTACAACGTCGCCGGATGCACTTCACCCGGCAGCGGATGGTTCATTGCCTCGATGCGGTCTTCCCGGACGCACTGAATGCAGCTCACCCGGTCAAGAAGAATAGGGTCGAGGTGTTAGTAAGGGGTTAAACGACAGCCGATAAGATCATCGGCCCTGGGGTGCTGAATCGGATACACCGAGGATAGGACTCGGCACGCATCTCCACCCGGCTTATCAGCCTCGTATCGTATTGCCGCCCGGGGAGATGCCCTTCGTTGCTAGCGTCCCGGGGCGACCCTGCCATTTACTCGCACGGTCCGTTCTGCCCTCGCTTCGTCTTACTCATCGCGCCAATATGCGCATTTCCGCAAGTTCCTTCCCGCGAATGGCCAATAGCTTACACGAACCCCGCGCAGATTTCAAACCCTCACGCACAGTTATGCATTTATGTCTACATATCACTCACCCCAATCAACCAGACTTAGCGCCCAAACATCCCAAAACATCCCCCGCATTCCCAAGACACACCAGCCCCTCCCAAAGCGTTCCTCATTCCTCCCATAATCCTCATACCTCCCATAGCTCTCATAAGACCCATTCCCCACTCACGCCCACTTCCCCGCTGCCCTTCAAACTTCCTGCCCAAAAACACGAAAGGCCGCGAAACCGTCATCCGGTCCGCAGCCTGAAGCGTGAGTTCTATCATTGCCTAGAACGGCAAATCGTCGCTCGTGGGTTCCATCTCGGGCAACTCGCCCTGCCGGCCCGCGCGGGCGCCGACGTATTCGCGGTCGCCCCAATCGAGCCGCTGCACGCGGTTCGCCTTCACGATCACCTTGGACTTCTCTTCGCCCTGGCGATCGGTCCAGCGCGCCACATCGAGGCTGCCTTCCACCAATACCGGCGAGCCCTTCGGCAAGTCGGCAACCATCTCCGCGGCGCGGCCGAAGCAGTTCACGTCCAGCCAGAGCGTGTCCTTCTCCTTGTCCTTGCCGCGGTAGCAGTCAATCGCAAGCCGCAGGCTGCACCACGGGGTGTCGTTGGCGCTGTGCTTCAGCTCTGGCGTGTGGCCCAGCCGGCCCGCCAACAGGGTGTGCCGGCAATCCGGCATTCGAAGATCTGACATGACTTTTTCCTTTCTGCCGCGGGACTGCTAGACCAGCAGGTCCTGCGCATCCTTCGGATCCACTTCGCGCTCGGCATCGGCCGGCATCTCCGCGCATTCCTTCAACAGGTTCTCGAGCACGTCGCTGCCGTCGTCCGGCATCTCCTGCAGGCGGTCAACCATGTGCTCGAAGGTCAGCGTGTGCGCCTCGCGGTACGCCAGGAGTTGTCCCAACTGGTCGACAAACGCCGCCAGTTCCGCGTCCGGCATGTCCGTGCTCTTCTGGTAGCCGCGCACGTTGATGATGTGCGTGCCCACCGCCGACGGCAGCCGCAGCGCGCCGATGCGCTCCTTCATGGTCGAGATCAGCTCGTTGCGATACCGCAGCCGATCGTCGTGGTGCGGCACATCGACCTCGGGCAGCGGCTTCGATTCCTTCGCCGCCTTGGTCTTGCCGCCGTTGCGCTTCGTCTTCACCGGCGATCCTTCGCCGAGCCATTCGTGCAGGATTTCGGCCACTTCGTTGCCCGGACGGTTGAAGCTCTGGTCCGTAAGCACCCGGCAGCGCGTCTTCGTCACGTTGAAGTTGTGGTCCATGTCCATCTCGGCCACCACGTCGAACTCGTATTCGAGTCCTTCCCGCTGGATCGGCGCCAGGCCGACCTTGCGCGGCACGGAACGCCGCCTGCCGTCACGGCCGACGGCCTCTTCAATGACGTATTCCGTCTTCGTGCGCAGCGTCGCAATCACGTGCATGTTGCAGCCGAGCATCGTGTCCCACAGGAGACGCTCCTGGGGGCTGGCGTCTTTCCACGCCGGGAAATTGGAGGAGTACTGCTTGCGCTTGGCGATCTTGTCGACCTGCTCGAGCATGCCTTCCGCGCCCATCCAGGCGTGGGAAAGGCTGTCGATGATCAGCAGGTCGTAGCCCTCCGCCTCGGCCTCGCGGATGAATTCCACGAAGGTCGCCGGCGCAAACGTGTCGAGTTCCACCACATCGAAATTGAACTCGTCGGAGTATTTCGAGGCCGACCCGCGCTCGGTGTCGATGAGCGCGATCCGGCCGTTCTCGCCCACCAGGGCGCGGCCGATGGCCAGGGCGGAGTATGTCTTGCCGCTGCCGGGAGGGCCTTCCATCGCACAGCGCAGTTTCATCTTATGTTTCGTCGCTTTCTGAAATGCCATTCCTTGCTCTTCCTTCCTTACAGGTCGCCTTCCGGCACGCGCATACGCTGTGCCACAGGCGCCGAATCCTCCATGAACGGGTCCACCAGCGAAGCCGTCACGGCCTCGGCCGGATACAGGGACGGGAACGCCCCTCGGAGCCGCCGAATGTCTTCCCCTACCAAGCGCATGTCGCGCTGCAGGCGCCGCACGCGCGCGGTCGACGCTTCGTCCGCCTGCGCCAGCGCCATGCGCGCCTCGACTTTGTCCAACTGGTCCGAAAGACGGCGCACCGTTTCTTCCAGCTTGAGCAGGTCGTCCGCGCGTTCTTCGATAAGTTGCCGGATCGCACGGCGCTGTTCGGCCGTAACCGGCACCGGGTCCTCGGACCGCTCCCATTCCCTCAGCATTTCGCGAAGGGAGCGGCGGCGCTCGACTAGCGCCGACAGGGTGTTAAGCTGTGATTGATTCATGGCGTCCTTTCCAAATCGTCCCACCCTCTTCGCACGGACAAAGGGCCTGCTGGGCATTGTCGCGATGGGGAGAAAAGGAGTGGATTTATGGGGGCAATGGTGGCGGTAAGCTTGCATTGAGGAACTCGGCCTTTTGTCAATAAATGACTGACTGACTGAGCTTGACTCTGGGCTGCTTTAACTCTTCCCGCTACTTACGTAACCTCAACTGTTGCTTTATACTAAACACAGATATACTGAATAGATATTCCGGTCTTATTGGACTTTTTGCCGTTGAATGGAACCAGGAATGGGTCTGCATATTTCGCATAATAATCAGCCATTTAGAGGCCGGAAAAGCCACAGCGGGGCGTGGGGTAAACGCTTTCTCCCCCGCCCCTAGTGGATGGGGTTGCCGGAAACTATAACGCCCCCGAAACCGGTGATCCGGCTTCGGGGGCGCGAAGATCGACGCTGCGGAAAGAAGTCCGCCAATTCGACCATCAATCGGACGATGTTACGCGCTCAAAACGCAGACTCCGTTCAAGCGCTGAATGGTTACACGAGTCGACAGGATGGGCAGTAGCTCCGAGTATCGCCCGTACAGGTACCCGCAACTGACCAGGTAATCGAGCGACAACTTTGTTTGATCTGCGGTCGCATTGTGGTGGACGAAGGCATCGACCGCGTAGCACCGGCGTCCCTTCTGCCGGGCGCGCAGGCAGAGTTCCGCGCCGACGAGAAATCCGTTCGGCATCCACTCGTCGAAAACGGCATCCCCGCGCCGGCAGACCAGGAGCATGTCGTCGAGTGTATCGACTTCCAGGGGCAGTCCTTCCGCCGTGCCGAATTCCTGCTCCTGCTCACGCACGTGGCCCACGTAGAGCTTGGTGTCGTCGCGTAAGGTCGCGCCCAGCACGCCCGCCGCGGCCCAGTTCGGGTCGCGTTCGGTCAGCAGTCTCGCCTGCTCCGCCATCGCGGCGTCCCAGCCTTCCGGCAGATAGACCTCGGGACGCACAAAGCATACGAGCTCGTGTTCCGCGTGCAGGGCGGCGGCGTTATAGGCGGCCGCGATGTTGCGGTAGCCCCTCAACACGAGAAACTGGATTCCCTCGTCCGCGAGACACGGCGACGCCAGCAGGTTCTTCCCCAGGACTTCCTCGTCGTCGGCGGCACAGACGATTGTGAGTTCAGGCATTCGGTCCCTTTCAGCCGCGCGCCGCGCGTACCGCGTCCGCAAAGGCCCGCGCGTTGCGCGTGAGGCCCTCCAGATCGCGCGAGGCCAGCAGCTTCTTGCTCACCAGGTTGCCGCCGACCGCAAGCGCCGACGCGCCGGCCTTGATAAACGCGCCAATGTTATCGAGTTCGACACCGCCGGTAGGCACGAGCGGAATCTGCGGCAGCGGTCCCTTGATGGCCTTGAGATAGTCGGGGCCGCCTATGCTCGCGGGAAAGACCTTCACCATGTCCGCGCCGGCTTCCCAGGCCGCCAGAATCTCCGTGGGCGTAAAGGCGCCGGCGATGATAGGAATGCCGTAGCGCCGCGCGCACGCGATTGCCGGCAGCGACAGCGTGGGCGTCACGACGTACTGCGCGCCCGCCAGAATGGCCATGCGGCAGGTTTCGGCGTCGAGCACCGTCCCCACGCCGAGCAGCACGTCCGCGTCCTTGAGCTGCTTTGTAGCGGTGGCAAGGCACTCGAGCGCGCCCGGCGTGGTCATGGTCAATTCGATGCAGTGGACGCCCCCTGCCGCAACCGCCTTCACCGCCTCGACCAGGTCGTCCCCGCCCGAATCGGCCCGCACCACCGCAATAATGCACTTGTCCGTCAGATACTGGATTACCGCGTACTTGTCCATAGCTCCCTCCTGCCGCGTTAATAAGCGCCCTAGCTTACACGCTCACCCGTGCGCAGGTCGAACCGCCCCCAACAGTATCGCTCACCACCAAGACACAAAGACACCAATAACTGCAAGTAATGGCAACCACGAATATGACGAATCACACGAATGAATTGCGGGGTTG